>JAQTVU010000394.1 GCA_028706695.1 Mycobacterium sp. | reverse complement strand
GCCCGTAGGTCACCAACGACGCCCACGGGTCCCCGTCGGCGGTCAAAGTGGCCAGCGTGGCCGCGTTGGTGGCGGCGGCGATGGTGCGGGCCGGCATCCAGGGCCTGGTCTCCGACGCGGTCAACGAGCGTGGCCGCGTTGGTGGCGGCGGCGATGGTGCGGGCCTCTTCCGCCGCGGACCGGCGGGCAGAGTTGGCCGGCGGCCGTAGGGGAGGCGGTGCGGAGGGCGCATCGCCTGGGTCGCCGTGATCGCGAATCGCCACGAGAGGGAGGCTAGCAGCGCGGCTCAGCTCGAGGCGCTGAGGATCTTGAACCTACCGCGCATCGCCATTCGGATAACTTGCCTGATGCAGGTTCCACTGGCCGCAATCGGGGGCCAGGACGTCGTTGACGTCGACTTCGAGTCCGCCGACCCGCGGGCCGGGATTGGACGCCGTGCTCACGATGCGCTGGTAGAGGACAGCGGCGGGGTAGATCTGATTGCCGGACCAGGCCCGAGTTTGCCAGGCCCACCGGCGGCCAGGTGTGCTGGAAGCCCCGACAACGCCATCGGCCACGGCCCACTGGCACACCTTGATGCCTCCGTAGACCCCGGTGCGCTGAACCCCAAGAACCGCGTTGATTCCACGGAACCACTGCAGCGCCACACGATTCCAGGTATCGCGATTGATGTCCTCGTCGATGGAGAAGAAAATCGGCGCACTTTGGCCGCCGCCTGCCGCGCTGTGCAGCTGCCAGGCGGTGCGCGCGTCGGCGATGCCACCGGCGTAGCCCCGCGTGAAGTCCGACGGTGCAGTCCCGCCCGGCTTTCCGTATTGGTAGTTACTGACGATCACCAAGCCCGCGGCTGTCAGTGACTCGGCGTAGGGCCGAGTGATTGGCTTGGCGCCGAACGAGGAGCCAGGACGTGACAGCGAGACGTAGTTGACCACCCCGCTGTAGCCGGCAGCTCGGATGAGCTCCGCTGGGATCTGGCGTGCGGCGAAGTCGATCAGCTGAGGAGCGGTGGCGGCCGCCGTGGGTGCGCCGCAGCCTACTGATGCGGCGCACAGACCGGCCAACGCAGCGGCGTAGCGCAGCGTGTCGCGCCGGGAAACCGTACGCAGTCGCCCGTGGCTGGCCACCCAGGGCAAATTGTGCATCGCGCAATGTTAACAATGTGACTGCTGTAAACGGTAGATCTGCGAGCCCGGACGTCGGTTGCGTGTCCAAATGGATACCGGGCGGTGACCGTTGGACCGCTTGCGGCCTCGACGGCCGCCCGTGAAGCGACCGACAGACGGCACTGGGCGTGGCCCGTACCGGCCGGGGGAAAGGCCGGAACCGCAGCCCCGATCCAAGCAGGGCCCTGAGCGCATCGCGTAGCCGAGAGTCATCGCCGATAGTTTGCTGACGTTGTCTGGGAGTGTCGGATGGCCGAATCGGCGGGGCTGCGGTCAGAGTTAGCGGTGATACATCTGGACACGATCAGGATGCGCGATCTGCGGAACAGCACGCCAGGTCGCAGCCGACCTCCTGATCGCCACCCCCGCCGATGCTCATGACGTGACGGCGGATCCGCTTCGATCGGTGCGCATTCCTCCCGGGGCGACCCAATAGGCCAGTCCGGTCCTGTCGTCCTCGCAGAGCCGTTGCAGTGCTTAGGAAGCCAACCCCGGTCCGTCGTCCATCCGCAGCGCCTTTCGGCGGCCGCCGGCCGGGGACGGAATTCCCGGGGGCAAGACTCCGAGTGGTGGTGCCGCGGAGGCCGTGAGCAATGCTGGAATCTGCGGATGCTCTGTGAAGGGGCGTATCTTCCCGAGTGGTCGGTGAAGGTTCCGAGCTACCAGGCCGACGTTGACGCATCGGCACGATCCGTGCTCAACGTGGTCCCTGATTCGACCGCCCACGAGGACGCCTGCCCGGCGGATTTATCGCGTGGTGTAGCCGCCGTTGGCGAAGATGGTCTGGCCCGTGATCCAGTGACCCTGATCGGTCAAAAACACCACCAGCGGTGCGATGTCGTCGATATGGGTCAGCCGATTGCCCATGGCCTGCGACTTGTGGAAGGCCACCCGCTCCCGCGTCTCCTGTGGATAGAAGAACGGCGTGTCCATCGGCCCAGGTGCCACGCTGTTCACTGAAATGCCGCGCACACCAAACTCTTTGGCTGCCGCCCGGGTGAAGTGCTCAACGGGGCACTTGGAGCCGGCATAGGTCGAGTAGCCGTCGGTGAAGGCGCCCAGCAGCGCGGTCACGATCGTGACCACCGAGCCGCCGTCGTTCAACCGCTTGCCCGCCTGCTGCAGGAAGAAGTACGCCGCCTTGGCGTTGATGTCAAACATCGAGTCGTACTCGTCCTCGGTGGTCTCGACGATCGGCTTCCGCAGCACCTTGCCGACGGTGTTGATCGCGATATCCACACCGCCGAACGCGTCGACCGCCGCGTCGAACAGCGCGGCCACGTTGGACGGCCTGGTGAGATCACCCTGCACCTTGATCGCCTTGGCACCGACGTTTTGCACTGCGGCGACGGTCTTGTCGGCATCGGGTTCAGTGGAGGTGCTGTTGTAGTGCACCGCTACGTTGACGCCCTGATCGGCCAATGTGGTGCTGATCAGCCCGCCCAGGTTCTTGGCTCCCGCCGCGACCACTGCTGATTTGCCAGCCAAGTTGCTCATGCTCTCCCCTATCTGTGTTGAGGATCTCCGGGAAAGGTGGATCCGTTCGTCATTTCGGGTTGTTTGGCCTCGTCCGGGCCCGGGTTGGGCGCTGCGGTCCGCAGCATAATGCGTCGGGACGGGGGGAAAACATTGTCGTTCAAGTCATCTGATTCCTCCTCCGGTGAGTGAGGTGTGGAGGTGTGGGAGTTGACGTTGCGCGTGCCGGCGCCCAGTCTCATCTGGGTCCACTGATGAATCCGGCGACACGATGATTGATGGGGTGCCGACACGCGGGCCACCGAAAACGGGTGCGGCCGCTCATTCTTTCCGGGAAGTCCACCAACAGCGGGTGCAGGAAGATTCGGGGAAGCCGACCGCAGGCATCGGCTCAAATAATCGGGGCAGGGCACGCAGGCAACGCATGGTTAGGCAGCCACCTCCTGACGTTCCGGAACGGGTGCCGCCAGGGCGGCGGCATCGCCGAGCTCACACAGGATGTGATAGTAGCGACGCAGGATCTTGCGCTCCACCGCCAAGGTGGGGTTCTTGCCATTGTGCCCGTCACCCTTTGCCGCGAAACCATTCTCGCACCACGTAGAACAACCCGCGCCAGGTAGAACAAGATGTGCTACAAGGGGCATGGAACGGATCGGGATCCGCGAACTCAAACAAAACGCCAGCACGTGAGTCGCGCGTGCCAAAGTGGAGAAGCCATCGAAATCGCCAACCACGGCCGCCTCGTCGCCCGCCTGGTCCCCGTCGGCGACGCCGACACCGACCGCGAAGCACTCATCGCCACCGGCCCGCCTTACCCCCGCCGCCCAATGCGGCACGCTATTCGACGAGGTCAACCTCCTCGAACTCCCCGACGAAACCGGCCCGTCGATATCGGAGATCCTGCAACAACAGCGAGACGACCGATGATCTACTACCTCGACACCTCCGCAATGTTGACGTCCTCCCCGCAGTGAACTGCGGGGATTCCTCGTGCCGGCCGGCTGTCTCGATGGCCGCTCATGCGGCGATCGCCGTGGGCTGGTCGGTAGTGGAGGTTTGCGCCGAGCGGCTCTGTCGCATCTTGGCCCGCGCTGCGCGTCGGGCTTTGATGCGCGCCACTGACCTCCGCGAGGGCGGATGTCTGCGGCCTCGCC
>JAQTVU010000393.1 GCA_028706695.1 Mycobacterium sp. | reverse complement strand
GTCCACCACCGGTTGACCGTCGAGGTAGATCGCCAGCGCGCCGCCGCCGAACCGGCGGGCCGGAAACATGCGCGCAAAACGGCGAACGACGGACCGGAAATGCGGGTCCGCCGCGCCCGCCAGCCGGTGACCCGCATCGGCGTCCTCGGGGAAAGGCACCGCACATCGATCGACCTCAGCGTCCACCGTCACACCTGGAAATTTACAAGAGGGTCATCTTCAGCGGCCGGTATTAGCTTTAAGTTATCTAACCGTTAACCGAGCGGGGCTCGGCGGCGCGGTCGGGAAACGTGACGAGCGCCCCGCCGTCGGGCCACCGGAAACGCTCCCGGTATGCCGGCCAATCCCACGTCGACAGAAACATCTGCGCCGCCTCGTAGCCCTGGTCGAAGAGCTGCTCGAGGCGTTGGCGGGAGGCGCTGAAGTCCAGGACGCCGACGTCGGTCGATTCGACCAGGATGGCGCGGGAACGGATCCACGGCTGGTTCAACTGGGTCTGGTCATGGCCGACCAGCATGGTGGTGAGAAGGCTCTCCAGAAGCGACGTCTGCTCGAAGAAGCGCAGCGGCCGGAAAGCGGGCATCACCTCGCCGAGTCCCTCGGCGATCCTGGGCACCACGGTGATTCCGAACGTCGGCCGGCGCGGCGGCTTGCCGTCCCAACGGTCGAAGGTGTCGATCGGAAAGTTCGACAGCACGCCCCCGTCGACCAGGGTGGAGGGCCGCCCGGAAGCGTTGACCAGGGTCACCGGGCGGTAGAAGAACGGGATCGCCATCGAAGCGCGCACCGCGTCCGCAACGCATTGTTCGTTGGGGTCGAGCCCATAGAGCCGCCGGTAGTCCCACGGCAACCGCACCAGCTGCGCTGCCGTCACGTCCGCGACGGTGACCACCAGCCTGCTGCGCCGCAGGTCGGGCAGGTCGTCTTCGTCGAGGTACAGGTCACCGAAGGTCTCCACGCCCAGGTTCTTCAGCTCACTGCGCACCCACTCGTAGGCGAAGTCGCCACGGTACATGCTCGTTTCGCGAAGCAGCCCCCACGCCGCACCGATGAGCGGAACGCGCGGTGCGTCACGCCATTTGCGCAGCGGCACCGACAGCGCCAGTTCCTTGATCTCCCGGCTGGTCAGCTGATCGCCCTTGGACGCGGCCGCAAGCACCGCCGCGACGACCGAACCGCCGGAGACGCCCGACACCCTCTTGAACGAATAGCCGGCATCCATGAGCGCGACGATGGCACCCACCAGGCCGATGAACTTGACACCGCCGCCGGAGAGCACGACGTCCGCGTGTTTGGGGTCATTGGTCTCGTTGTCGTCTTCCATAAGACGCCTTCCCGTCGGAGGCAGCTTAGACCGGCGCGTCATGCCCTGCGGCCGCCAGGATCCGCTGGGCCGCCAGCGCGGGGGTCAACTCCCCCGCGCGGACCTGCCGCTCCACCTGCGCGCGGATCTTGCCGACCGCAGGGCTGGACAATACCCGGTCTAGCACCGTGTCGCGCACCAGCTGCCAGGTCCAGTCGACCTGCTGGGCGCGCCGGCGCGCCTGGAACTCCCCGGCCCCGGTCAGCACCGCGCGATGACGATCGATGCTCTCCCACAGTTCCGCCAGCCCGGTGCCCTCCACCGCGCTCATCGTCAGCACCGGTGGGCGCCAAAGCGTGTCGTGCGGGTGGATCAGCCGGATCGCCGCGGACAGCTCCCGCGCGGCCGACCGCGCCTCGGCCAGGTGCTCGCCGTCGGCCTTGTTGACCACCACGATGTCGGCCAGCTCCAACGCGCCCTTTTTGATGCCCTGCAGGCTGTCGCCGCTGCGGGCCAGCGTCAGCAACACGAAGGTATCGACCATGTTGGCCACCGCCACCTCCGACTGGCCGACGCCGACGGTTTCGACCAGGATCACGTCGAATCCGGCCGCCTCCAGCAGCACGATGCTCTCCCGCGTCGCCTTTGTCACACCGCCCAAAGCGCCCGACGTCGGCGACGGCCGCACGTAGGCGTCGGGGTGCACCGCCAACCGCGCCATCCGGGTCTTGTCCCCAAGGATCGACCCCCCGGTGCGCGTGGAAGAGGGGTCGACGGCCAGCACCCCCACCCTATGGCCCCGGCCAATAAGGTGCATGCCCAGCGCCTCGATGGTGGTGGACTTGCCCGCCCCAGGGACCCCCGTGATGCCAACCCGATGCGCGCCGCCGGAGTCCGGCGTCAGCGCGAGCAGCAGCTGCTGGGCCGTTTTGTGGTGGTCGGCGCGGGTGGACTCCAGCAGCGTGATGGCCCGCGACAGCGCCGCGCGGTCCCCGCCCCGGATGGCCTGGGCCGCCTCCTCGGCGTTCATCGCGGCGGGCCCGCGAAAGTGCAACTGCCGACCCGTTTGCCGGGTGCGGGCGCCGGCAGTTGCACTCTCGCGGGTGGACTCATGAATCGAGCGCGTAGCCCAGCCGCTCGGCGAGCTTGTGCAGCAAACCGATCGCGGCGTCGGCGATCACCGTGCCGGGCGGGAAGATGGCGGCGGCCCCGGCGGCGTAGAGCTCGGCGAAGTCGCCGGGCGGGATCACCCCCCCCACCACGATCATGATGTCGGGCCGTCCCACCTGCACCAGCGCGTCGCGCAGCGCCGGCACCAGCGTCAGGTGCCCGGCCGCCAGCGAGGAAACCCCAATGACGTGCACGTCGTTGTCGGCGGCCTGCCGCGCCACCTCCTCCGGCGTGGCGAACAGCGAGCCGACGTCGACGTCGAACCCGATGTCGGCGAACGCCGTCGCGATCACCTTCTGGCCCCGGTCGTGGCCGTCCTGGCCCATCTTGGCCACCAGGATCCGGGGCCGGCGACCGTCGGCCTGGGCGAACTTCTCGACCAATTGGGTGGCTTGAGAAATAGGGGCGATGTTGGCGGCCTTTCCGGCTTCGTCGCGGTAAACCCCGGAGATCGTGCGGATCTCCGCCACGTGCCGGCCATACACCTTCTCCAGTGCGGCGGAGATCTCGCCCACGGTGGCCTGGGCGCGGGCCGCGTTGATCGACAGCGCCAGCAGGTTGTTGCCCAGCCCGTCCGCACCCGCCCGGCCGCGGGCGGCCGCGGCCCGCGACAGCTCGGCCAACGCCGCGTCACACGCCGCCTGGTCCCGATTCGCCTGGAGCTCTTGGAGTTTGGCGATCTGCTCGGCGCGCACCCGGCTGTTCTCGACCCTGAGCACCTCGATCCGCTGGTCCTCGTTCACCCGGTACTTGTTGACCCCGCCCACCGCCTGCTGGCCGGAGTCGATGCGGGCCTGGGTGCGCGCGGCCGCCTCCTCGATGCGCATCTTGGGGATGCCGTCGCCGATGGCCTGGGTCATGCCCCCGTGCTCGGCGATCTCGGTCAGATGGGCGCGGGCCTGCTGCGCGAGCCGATGGGTCAGCCACTCCACGTAATAGGAACCGCCCCACGGGTCGATCGGGCGGGTGGTGCACGACTCCTGCTGCAACAGCAGCTGGGTGTTGCGGGCGATCCGCGCCGAGAAGTCCGTCGGCAGCGCCAGCGCCTCGTCCAGGGCGTTGGTGTGCAGCGACTGGGTGTGGCCCTGGGTGGCGGCCATGGCCTCGATGCAGGTGCGTGCGACGTTGTTGAACGCGTCCTGGGCGGTCAGCGACCAGCCCGAGGTCTGCGAATGGGTGCGCAGCGACAGCGATTTCGGGTTCTTGGCGCCGAACCCGGCGACCAGTTCGCTCCACAGCAGCCGGCCGGCGCGCAGCTTGGCGGCTTCCATGAAGAAGTTCATCCCGATGCCCCAGAAGAACGAGAGCCGGGGGGCGAAGGG
>JAQTVU010000392.1 GCA_028706695.1 Mycobacterium sp. | reverse complement strand
CGTCGTCGGTCAGGATGCCCGCGTCGCGCAGGGACGCCAGTTCGCGTAGCTCCGCGGCGATGCCCGTGATCGGCCCGCCCGCCGGGGCCTGCGGCTGCTCGGGCGGCTTACGGGTTGACGCGCCCGCTTGCTCGCGCTGTGCCGCGTTGCCGGGACCGGCCATCGCGCGCCCGGCCATACCGGCCAGGGCCATCTGGCTGAACAGGCGTCCAGCGCCCTCGGCGGAGACCTCGGCGCCGGCGGCCGGCAACGTCACCGCGAGGGGGCGGACCACCGGCATGACCGTGGTCCATCCCCGCGGCACCGACAGTCCCCCGACCGAGTTCGCCTGCCCGACCTGTGCCGACAGCTCCGGATTGCCCAGGTTGGTGACCACCGGGAACGGCGTCGGGGGCACTGCCGCCGTGCCCGGCCAGGGCTCGAGGCCCGCCCAGCGACTGACGATCTCGTCGGTGTGGATGCCCGTCAGGGCGCCGATGACGTCGTAGGCAAGAGACGGCGCCCCCAGCGGCGTCAGCGGTGCGTCGATCAAGATCGCGACGACGCTGCCGGTCGCGTTGAGCAGGTCCAGCGCCGTGAGTGGGGCGGCTTGGGCGGGGTTCGCGAGGCCGGATAGCGCGGTGGGAACGGCCGCCAACGCCTGTTGGGCCGACATGACGACGTTCTGCGCGCTGCCGGCGGGGATGCCGGTGGCTTGGGCCACCGCGGCGGCCTGGGCGGCAACCCCACCGCTGTTGGAAGCGTGCGGCGGCACCGAGAACGGCGTGAGCGTCGTCGCCGAAACCGACGATGCCGTATAGCCGTACATGGCGGCGGCGTCTTGGGCCCACATCTCGGCGTACTGCGCCTCGGTGGTTGCTATCGCCGGGGTGTTCTGCCCGAAGACGTTCGTCGCGACCAACGCCGCCAACAGGCCGCGGTTGGCGGCGATGACCGGGGGCGGAACGATTTCGGCGAAAGCCGTTTCGTATGCGGCGGCCGCGGCCCTGGCCTGGCCGGCGGTCTGTTCGGCCCGGGCGGCCGTGGTCCTCGCCCATGCCACGTAGGAGCCGGCCGCGGCGGCCATCGCCGCCGACGACGGACCCGCCCAGGGCCCCGCCGTCAGTCCGGCGATCTCCGATCGATACGAACTCGCTGCCGAGTGCAGGGTGGCGGCAAGCCCGTCCCAGGCCACCGCGGCGGCCAGCAGCGTTCCCGAGCCGGGCCCGGCATACATTCGCCCCGAGTTCACCTCCGGCGGCAGTGCGGCGAAGTACATGTCGCTCCTTCCGGGCGGGCAGCCGGCTTGCCGCAGCGTTGCCGGCCTTCCGATTACGGCATAGTAGGCACCGCCCTCCAAGCCAGCAAATTCCGAACGGCTATCTTCGGCAATCGCGCCGCCGCGATTGCGCCGACGCCGCTGCCGCGTCAGCCGGCCGCCGACAGGATCACCGGGTCACCGGTGCGGACGACGCCCGCGGCGATCACCGCCAGGTACGTCCCCGCGCACGGCCACGCTTCGGAACCGTCGGCGGCCCAACGGTTTTCGGTCGCCAGGAGGCGCAACGCCTGCGGCTGCCGCGGCAGTGGCCCATGCTCGAGCGTGGGCACCACGCAACGCGGCGTGGGCTCCAGAACCCGCAGGCGCACCGCGCCCACGATCAATTCGCTTCCGGTCCAGTCATTTTCGGCATACGGCGGATAGCCCGCCGGTGTGGCGATCACCAGATTCGGCCGGTAGCGCAGCGCCTCCGCGCCGATCCGATCCAGGGTCGCCGTGGTGATCGCATGCAACGGGGCATCGTCGGTGAACGAATCGCCCGGCGTCGCCCGGGCGATCTCGAAGATGGTGTCTGCGACCTCGGCGTCCAGCCCCCGCTCGAGCAGCTGCTCGGAGTCGGGATACTCCAGCGACGCGCCGTCGCCGCGGTGGCGGATCAACCGGACCGGCCGCCCCAGCAACTCGGACAGGACATCGTCGACGCCGGGGTCGTCGGCGGCGACGGTACTGCCGTCGGGCAGGCCGATGCGGACCTGCCCGGCGCCTCCGCTGGCCGTGCACTGCAGCAGCCCGCGCCACAACCGCGGCTTCTTGGCGCTGGCCAGATACCCGGTCACCGCATCGACGAGTGCCAGCCGCCGGTCCCCTTCGGCGCCGTGCTCGTCAACGAACATGGCGTCCAGCGTTTCGCCGAGCATCGATTTGACGGGGTAGCGCGACAAACTGTGCACCCACAGCCGCGCCGCAGCGCGGCCCTCAGAGGCCGTCGGCTCCTCCACCGCCCATCCCCATTCGACTCCTCATTTAACGTCCCCGCTTGACGACGGATTCTCGAATCCACGGTACGCGGGCATTGGGAAATGGCCGCGCATCGCGCCGCTCGTGGCGCGCGCCGATTACGCGGCGGCCGCCCGAGCGGACCGGCGTCGACAAGCTGTGGATCACCTGCGCCGACGCCCGCGCCCGGGCGTGCGACCACCTCGGTGACCGCCACCGCCACCGCCGCATGTATCCTGCGCGACCGACCACTCCCCCGCTGCCATCGCCGGCCGATGTTGCGCTTGGGGTGGTGACGAGCCCGGTGAGTAGGGCACGAGGCGCCCGACGCGGGGGATCGCGGCGATCGACTGGGTGATGGTGTCCTGCGTGGCGACCGCGTCGGCCAGGATGATGGAATTCCGCGCGCTTGCGGCGACCCCGCCCCGCAGCATCCCGGTCTCGGCGACCACCGCGGGAACTGCGTAGTTGATCCGCTGCGGCCGCTGCGATTTGGCCAACCGCTTACGCCAGTCCACCGGCGTGGTCGGGTGGACTCCCTTGTGGTCCAACGCCATCCCGGTCGCACCCTTCCACCGCAAATCGCAGCCGGTTGATCCCGCGTAAAGACGGGCCCATCCTGGGGCGCAACTATGGTTCCCGACGCCGCCAACACGCCCACGTCGAAGACCGCGTCCGAGAAGGCGAAGCCACCGGGCTGGCCAACCTGCCCCTGCGCAGCTTCGACGCGAACGCCGTCTGGCTCGCAATCATCTCCGGCCGCAACAGGTCTGGTTGCCTGCCGGTTCACCGACCAACCCGCGATCACCCCGCCCCGCGACCCTACCGGCGTGCAGGGTCGCGGAGCCGGCGCGGTGACGACGATCGACGGTAGGTTTCGGAGCCGCTGGTGACCGCAGGGTTTCCCGTAGCGTCCTTTATCTCCGTGGCTCTGGCCGATCTGTGTTGCCGTTTCAGCTCCCGCCCGCCAAACCGTGCACATCACCGCGCAATCCCTGATCTGGTTGAACCGCCGGGCTGCAACCGGTTCTCCCGCGCCCGGCTTACCGACGCTGTCCACCGCCGACATTCGGCACCACCGGCCACGCCGGAAACGGCCCCCAAAAAGGCCCCCGAAAAAGGGCCCGAAAAAACCTGAGTGCAACAACGGTTTTGTCAAGGCGGCTCAGCCCAAGCTGATTGATCAGGAGACACCTCCGATCTGCTGGTCGCGCGCAAAATCGCGGCTAGCGACGACCACGACGACCATGACGACCGTGACGACCGAGGTAATCTGGCCTGGCCGAAATCTCTTGGCTGGGAGGCTCGTACGCGCGTTTCAATTCGAAATCAGCTCGCCGGGCAGGCGAGTTCGGTACCGCGTCGGTGCGTTGCGGACGATGTCCGTGTCGTTGCGGATTAGCCCGGGACTAGCCCTAGTGGTATGGCTCGAAATTAATTGACAGTATTTAGCGTTGCGCGTGCTCGCGCAACTTTGGCCAGGATCGATTCGGCGGTGGCAGTCCACACGTAGGGCTTGGGGTCGTCGTTGTGGGCGTCGAT
>JAQTVU010000391.1 GCA_028706695.1 Mycobacterium sp. | reverse complement strand
CTTCGCAGTCTGCACAACCCCAAATCAACCTGTGCATGTAACAACCCACACAAAATCCCAGCGTGGCCTCCGACCACGTCAGGACAAAGCAGACCGCGACAACAGCCGCCAGCGCCACGGGCGACGCGCCCAACAGCCGCATGGCAAGGCACGTCGCCGCCAAACCGCCACCGAGCAACCAGGCAAACCGTTTCGGCCGCGTTGGTTTCCATACCGGACGGATGCCCATCGTCAACGCCGTTCCGACAACGCCGGTGGGACTGAATGGAGTCAATCCGGTGGCGGCGGCAACCAACATGTCAAAGAGCACGAACGGACCGACGATGATCACCGGATCGGTTTCCGGACGCAGGAGCAGCAACGCGATCGTGATCGCCGAGATGATATTCAGCAAACCCGCCCTTGCGCGGGTCGCGATTTCGTTGACGCGCGGTTCCGCATGTTCCTGTGTCACCTGCCCCATTGCCCACCACGGCCGGTTCAGAAAAGCGTGTTCGAGCGGGACTCGCCGATCAACCATCAGATGATCCTAAGAACGGTTCCTAAAACTGTTGTGCACCATCGGTTTCGGCGCACATCTGGGCCCCATGAAGTTTAGCGCAACAGTGGTGACGATAGTGGGCTGCGCGGGCGGACAGCCACCTCCGAGTCGACCGACAATGGCGAGCGCTACGGGCGAATCGTGTGGGCTGGTGGTCTGGCACGGACCTCCAGGCTGGATGCCGAGCGGGCCGTCGCGGTGGACCAGGTGATCGCGGCGGGCGTGAGTTGAGCGGTCGCGGCGGCGAGCCGGGTCAGCTGCCGAATGCCTTCACCCGTGGCGGCCCCTCGGGCAGCATCCCCGGGTACGGCTGCGCCAGCGCCTTGCGCTGGGCCGCGAACAGTGTGTCGCAGGCGGCCAGCGCCCCGTCGAGCATCTTGTCCAGCGTCGAACGCGGGAAGGTCGCGCCCTCGCCGGTCCCCTGCACCTCCACCAGCGTCCCGGTGTCGGTGGCCACGACGTTCATGTCGACCTCGGCGCGCGAGTCCTCCTCATACGCCAGGTCCACCCGGATCCTGCCGTCCACCACGCCGACGCTGACGGCGGCGATCGCACACGACAACGGCCTGGGGTCCGAGAGCTTGCCTGCCGCCGATAGGTAGGTCACCGCGTCGGCCAGCGCCACGTAGGCGCCGGTGATGGCCGCGGTACGGGTGCCGCCGTCGGCCTGCAGCACGTCGCAGTCGATGGCGATGGTGTTTTCGCCCACGGCACCCAGGTCGATGCATGCCCGCAGCGACCGTCCGACCAGTCGGCTGATCTCCTGAGTGCGGCCACTGAGCCTGCCTTTCACCGACTCGCGGTCGGAACGCGTGTGGGTGGCGGCCGGCAGCATCGCGTATTCCGCGGTCAGCCACCCCAGCCCCGATCCCTTGCGCCAGCGCGGTACGCCCTCGGCGATGCTGGCGGTGCACATGACTTTGGTGTGGCCGAATTCGATCAATACCGAACCCGCCGGGTGGTCGGTGAACCCGCGGGTGATCACCACGGGGCGAAGCTCGTCGTCGAGGCGACCGTCTTCTCGTTTGGGCACCCACCAACCCTAGTAGCCAACCCTGGCAGCCAACCCCAAGCGGCCGGCTCAGACTCTTGCCGAGCGGCGGATGTCGAAGGTCTCACCGCACACCACCGCATGCACGGGACCGTCGAACTCGGCCTTGGCCTCGCTGATGACGTCCTCGCGGGAGGTCCACGGCGGGATGTGCGTCAACAACAGCTCGCGGACACCGGCCCGTGCGGCGGCCCGGCCGGCTTCGGTGCCCGACATGTGCAGCGCCGGGGGGCGTTCCGCGGAATGGGTCCAGGACGCCTCGCAGAGGAAGACGTCGGCGCCAAGGGCCAACTCGACGAGCTGGTCGCAGATGCCCGTGTCGCCGCTGTACACGAACGAGGCCCCGGTGGGACCGGTAACCCTCAGGCCGTAGGACTCGGTCGGGTGGGCCACCACCCGCGGCACCACGGTCAGGGCGCCGAACGTCACCGGTTCACCGTCGATCCAGTGATGGATGTCGAAAATGTCCGAGCAGTCGTCGATCTCGCCGCCATAGGGCGACGACGCGGCCCCCAGCCGCGACCAGGTGTCACTCGGGCCGTACAACAACGCCTTACCGTGGGGGCGCGTCGGGTGGTAGCGCCGCCACACGAACAGGCCCGGCATGTCCAGGCAGTGATCGGCATGCAAATGAGACAACAGCACGTGCACCGATCCAGGATCGGTGTACCGCTGCAACGCGCCCAGCACGCCTCCGCCGAAGTCCAGGACCAGCGACGGAGCGTCCGCAGCCCGAAGCAGGTAGCCCGACGCAGGCGAATCCGGCCCCACCACGCTGCCTGAGCAGCCGAGCACGGTAACTCGCACGGACACTACTGTGCCATGCCCGGTACCACCATGCGGAAAACATTGGCCCTTGGATGTGATCAGAATCTCCCATCGCCGGCGAATGTCAGTGGATGCCCGACCTGCGGACCGGTTGCACCCCGACGACCGAAGGACCCAGGAACCGCGCCGCCAGATTGGTGAAGGCCTCGGGGTCGCCGGTGGCTTCGAACACTCGGGCGGCCGGCGTCGCGTCATGCGGATGCAGCAGTTCACGTTCGGTGAGCACCCGGAGCACTTCCTTGGCGGTTTCTTCGGCGCTGGAGACCAGTGTCACGTTGTCTCCCATCGCCAGCTGGATCAGCCCGGACAACAGCGGGTAGTGCGTGCAGCCCAGCACCAGGGTGTCGACCTCGGCGCGCTGCAGCGGCTCCAGGTAGCCCTCGGCCAGGCCGAGCACCTGGCGTCCGCTGGTCACGCCGCGCTCGACGAAGTCGACGAACCGCGGGCACGCCACCGCGGTGAGTTCGGTGTCGCTCGCGGCGGCGAACGCGTCCTGGTAGGCGCGCGAGGCGATGGTCGCCTGCGTCCCGATCACCCCGATACGGCCGTTGCGGGTGGTGACGACCGCCCGGCGCACCGCCGGCAGGATCACCTCGATCACCGGCACGTCGTATCGCTCGCGCGCGTCGCGCAGGCAGGCCGCCGACGCGGTGTTGCAGGCGATCACCAACGCCTTGACGCCGCGGCCGACAAGGTCGTCCCCGATCGCCAACGCGTGCGCGCGGACTTCGCGGATGGCGAGCGGACCGTAGGGGCCGTGGGCGGTGTCGCCGACGTAGACGATGTCCTCGTCGGGCAGCTGGTCGATGATGGCCCGCGCGACGGTCAGGCCCCCCACCCCGGAGTCGAACACCCCGATGGGCGCCAACGGCGAGTTCATGACTCGGAGCGCGGCGAGGCGACGGCTTTTTTCGCGGCGCGGGCCCTGCGTTCGGGCGCGGACAGCAGGTAAGCGGCCACGACACCGGCAACCGCTCCGCACAGATGACCCTGCCATGACACGCCGCCGCACCGGCCGAGCACCGGCAGGACGCCGAGCAGGACGCCGCCGTAGGCAAGCAACACCACCAGCCCGATGAGGATGTTGGAGAACCTGCGCACGAATATCCCGAATACCAGCAGGAACGCCAGCCAACCGAAGATCAGGCCGGACGCCCCGATGTGGTCGGTGGGCCCGCAGTCGCTGCCGACATTGCCGATGACCCAGGTGCCGAAGCCGCCCAGGACCCACATGATCGCGGTAGCGCAGACGAACCGGGCCAGTCCCGCCAACGTCATCAAGAACCCCAGCACCAGCAGCGGCACGGTGTTGGCCACCAGGTGCGCCCAGCTGGCGTGCAGGACCGGCGCAAAGACGATGCCCCACAGGCCGTCGGCGTCCAG
>JAQTVU010000390.1 GCA_028706695.1 Mycobacterium sp. | reverse complement strand
TCGGCCGGTTCGGTGGATCGCCCGCCGGCGGGTTGACGGGGATGGGTCTTGATCAGCTTGCCGCGGTGGAACGCCTTGACCAACTCGCCGTCAGCACGAACCGAAACAGTTTGCCCGCGAAAGTGTTCGGGGATTGAATACAAGGCCCGGCCGACTTGAATGTGGTAGTCGCGGTGCACCTTGGCTTGGGCGTAGATCGGCACCTGGTAAACCGCTGCCGGGGCGGGCAGCAGCAGCGCGGCCTCACACTCGGCGAACACCACAGCGGGGCGCTGGCAGGTGGTGCCGTGGATACGCTGCCCGGCCTTGTCGGCGCACCACTGCTGCGCGCGGGCCTGGGCGTCAGCGAGATCGGTGAAGTCTTCACCGGCGAAGAAGTTGCCGCGCACGTACTGGACCATTCGCTCCACCCGCGGCTTGTCGCACGGGTGGGCCACCCTGGCCGGGTCGGTGAAAAAGCCGCGGGCTTGCGAGTACTCCGTCCAGCCCACACTGAACTGCGGATCGGTCGAATCCGCCTTGGGCACAATAGGTGTCATGTTGTCAGGGATCAACACCTTGAAGACGCCGTCGAAGAACCGCCAGGCCGCTTCACACCCGGCCACGATCGCTTCCAGCGTCTGGTTAAACGTCAGCCACACGAACATGTGCCGCGAGTAGACCGCGGTGAAGATCAGCGCGTGCACCACCCGGTTGCGCCCCGATTCGGCGTCGAAGATCTTGCCCATCCGGCCGAAGTCGATCTGGCACTCCACGCCGGGCTCACCATCGGCCACCGGAACCGTGCCGCCGTCACGGCGTCCCCGGTAGTCGGTGCACTGCGTGCAGTACCGGTGCAGGGTCCGCTGCGCCACCAGCGTGCCGCGACGCGTCAACAGGTCACAGATCTTGACCACCGTCAGACCCTCTTCTACCCACTTGACGATCTGATCATGGTTGGCACCCAACATTTCCCACGCCTGGCCGTGGCCATCCAGCCGGCCCGGACGCACGGCCTCGATCACCGCGCCGATCAGCTCATCGGTGAGCTGATCAAGATCGCCGTTGCGATCCAGCCCGGCCAGCTCCGCAGCGTTGGTATAGCTGCGTGCGGTCTTGCGATCCACCCCGGCCAACACACCCACCCGGCGCAAGCCGGCCCCTGACATCCACACCCGCAACAGCTCACGTACCTCGATCACCGAAACCTCCCGATACATTCAGCGGACCTCCTTCACATCGATTGACATGAAGCGATCCGACCCAGTAATCGAGCGACTCCCGGCGACGACACGCCGGTGGTCCCATTACTGGCAAACGGGGTGGTCCCATGAAGCTGGCTAAACCCTGGTCAAGGTGGTCCCATCATCGTGGCGGTCGACACTCATGCCAGTTTCGGCTCACCAAGTCGATGCGCAGCTACGCCGCCCCTTCTCGGTTTCGATCACAGCGACGAGCGCAGCGCGGCGAGGGCAGACCTCATCTCGGCAGCGGTCTGGAATCGACTCTTGCGATCTCGCGCACAAGCTTTCCCCAGAAATTCCGCGAGGCATACGGCGAGGTCATTTCGGAACTGACGTGGATCTCGTGGGTCCGAATCCAAGGTTGGTCGAGCATGAGGGTATGGGTGCTGGCCATCGCACAGCAGTTCGTAAAGTGTGACTCCCACAGCGAATAGATCGGTCGAGACGTCCCAGCGCGTTAGGTCGGCATCTGGGGGTTGGTAGGGCGGTGTCCCCGATACAGTCTTCACCGGGTCACCAACACGCGAGGCGATGTTGAAGTCGAGGAGTTTGGCTCCAGCCCGTGTGAGCATGATGTTCTGCGGCTTGATGTCCCGATGAACAAGCGCCTTCTCGTGGAGCGACATTAGCTCGTCGTACTCCTCGGCACTGATCTCGCCTTCACTCTTCTTGTGGTTGAGCACTTCTATTCGTTCCGTGTCAGGATGAAATGCGGCCAATGCGTCGAGTACGTCCAGCGCTACATCTACTGCCTCGCGATCGCGGAGATGCTTACTTCCGTCGACGTAGTCAGCGAGTGACTCGCCGTCGACGTATTCCATGATGAGGTACCACTCGCCGTGGTCGGTACGGTCGGCCCAGATGACCTTCACGACGTTCGGATGGTCGACCTTGCGGAGTGCGCCGATCTCGCGTCGCACAGCGTCGTATCCGGCAGCGCTATCGAACAACTTGAGCGCTCGCTGCTCGCCCTCGACAACGTCGCGTACCCGGTAGACCTTCGAGAATCCGCCGCTGCCCAGTACCTCCTCAACCTCGAATCGGCCGCCGATCGTGTCACCTGCGGCGTAGTCGCGAGCGTGAACGCTTGAGGTGACTTCGCCGGGGTCTGGGGCTGGGAGCATCTCGCTACTCGCGGCGCGGGCACCGGTCTGCCCGTCCTGAGTTTCGCGTTCGAGTTGCGCACGATGCGTGAGCGACTCGTCGCAATAGACGATGACCTCTGGCCCGCCGCCGATGCTGAAAGACAGGTCTGTTTGGCCGAATTCGTCAGCGCCGATGAAAGCCTGAGCTTCCTTGACGCGCCGGCGTGATTCCAGGGCGATCGTTGCCGCCCAGGCGAGAAACTCGGCGGGTACTCCCATCTCCGGATCGGGGTAGAGGAGTCGAAGTAACCCATCGACGGTGTTATTCGCGGCCTTGCGGTCGCGGCCGCTCAATTGGTTGCCCCATTGGAGTCGACCTTGGATGGCGTCAAGGCGGGACGCCCGACGGAGCCGGCTCCACACCTCAGCTAGAAAGTCGCTGACGAACCCAAAGTGGTCGGTGAAGTAGCTGGGGTCGAGCTTCGGGACGTCCCAGCCCGGTATGTACGCGTGGATGCGGTCCATAAAGGCGGTGTCATCGCGCATCTCTTTGGGCAGTGGTCCGAGCAAATGGCCGGTGCGGAGTTGGTGCCAAACATCAACGTCAAAGTTTCCTACCATGACGATTCCGCCGTCGGCACGGATCGACTCCTTGCCCCTGCTGAATTCTCCGGACTCCATATAGCCCTTCAAGATATTGACTCCCTCCTTCTGATCGAAGGAGATGCCGGACACCTCGTCAAAGCAGATCACATCGTATTGTGCGACCAAGCCGCGTCGTCCCGTGTTCATGTTGACGAACATGTTCGCGATCGTCGCCTTACCGACAGACACGAGGTGGGCGTATGGCGAGATCTGTTGAAACAAGTGCGATTTGCCAGTCCCGCGCGGACCAAGTTCGACGGCGTTGTAGTTGTTGATTACGAATGGAACCATCCGCAGCAGCAAGATGTCCTGCTGCCGTGGAGTGAAGCGCTGGGGGTTGAAGCCAACACTGCGCAGCAGTAGGTTCCTCCACTCGGCCAAGGTGAAATGCTTTCGACCCGAGGTGAATACGCCAACTGCGTCATGAGTGGACATCTGGATCGGACGGATCGCCTCGACGCGGAACGGCTGTCCGCCTTGTTGCTGAGCGAGCGCGGCGATGTATTCCAAGGTCACCTCGGCGTAGAAGCCGCCGGTCAGCATCCGTTGGTGCTCATTGACCAACTCGGCCGAGATGTGGATGTCGTTGAGTTGCAGGCTCGGTAACTCGGCTTTGTAGGAATCGCTCCGAGAGTCAAGTCGCCCTCGAAGGAGATCGATAATCTTCACTCGCCCTTTCTCTCGGGCGCGGTGCTTGAATAATTCCTCCTCACCTGCGCGGACAGTGCGTTCCTTCATAGAACGCTGTACCATCTCCAATCCGGCGGCGATTTCGTCGGGATCGGTTGTCGCGCAATAGCGGCCGAGGAGAAACTCGCCGACATAGGTTGGAACTGGGTATTGGCCGCGGAATTG
>JAQTVU010000389.1 GCA_028706695.1 Mycobacterium sp. | reverse complement strand
CCACGGTCCGGTCTTTGCAGAAGATGATGTTGCGGTCTTGGTCGAACACGCTGATTAGCGTGCGGCAGGTCACGCAGCGCAATGCTGGGCGCAGGACGGCTGGGGTCGACGGGCAGGTGGCGCTGTCGTCGACGGCCAGGGCGGAAACGGCGGTGCTGGTGCACCGGTCGATATCCTCCTGGAACCCGGTGCCGGTCCGGCGCGTGTATGTGCCGAAGGCCAATGGAAAACGTCGCCCGCTCGGTATTCCGGTGATCATGGATCGCTGCCATCAAGGGCGGGTCCGCAACGCGCTGGAGCCGGAGTGGGAGGCCCGATTCGAACCCCGCTCGTATGGGTTTCGGCCGGGCCGTGGCTGTGCCGATGCGATCGCCTCGCTGTTCACCACGGTGAAAGGCAGGAGCAGGCGGGTGTGGATCCTCGATGCCGACCTTTCGGCGGCGTTCGACAGGATCGATCATTCCCGGCTACTTGAGACGCTCGGATCGTTCCCCGGCAGGGACATGATCGCGGGCTGGCTGACCGCGGGCGTGGTCGAGGACGGGCTGCTCACGCCGACCGAGGAGGGAACTCCGCAAGGTGGGGTGATCAGCCCGTTGTTGATGAACGTGACACTTCATGGGCTGGAAGCCGCAGCGGGTGTCCGGTACCAGCTCTCTGGCCGCCATGCCGGAGACACCAGGCCGGATAGCCCGGTTGTGGTCAGATACGCCGACGATTTGGTCGTGTGCGCTTTCTCCAAGGAGCACGCTGAGCAGGTCAAGGCACGGCTTGCCGAGTGGTTGGCGCCCCGAGGTCTGGTCTTCAACGAGGTCAAGACCAAGATCGTGCACCTCACCGAGGGGTTCGATTTCCTGGGGTTCAACGTCCGCCGCTGCCGAAACGGCAAGCTGCTGATCAAGCCGAGTTCCGCTGCGGTCGAGCGACTTAGGAAACGGCTCGCGGCCGAGATGCGCGCTCTGCGCGGCTCGAACGCGGCGGCGGTCATCGCTGCGCTTAACCCGATCATTCGGGGTTGGGCGGCCTACTACCGAGGGGTGGTATCCAGCAAGATTTTCGGTGAGCTGGACAGCTACGTGTGGAAGCTCACCTACCGGTGGGCCAAGCGCACCCATGGCGGAAAGCCGAAGCGGTGGATCGTCCGCCGCTATTTCGGCAGGTTCGACAGGTTCAGAGGCGACAACTGGGTGTTCGGGAATCGAGCCGGGGTCGATGACCGCGGCAACGTCCCCCACTTGGTCAAGTTCGCCTGGACCGAGATCGTCCGGCACCAGTTGGCCACAGGCACGGCGTCCCCGGACGACCCGGACCTGATCGACTACTGGGCGCGACGGAGGCGACGGGTCAAACCCCCGCTGGACAGCTACAACCTGCGCCTGCTGACCAGGCAGGACGGCCGCTGTCCGCTCTGCGGATGCCGTCTGCTTACCGCAGACCAGCCGCCGCAGTCCCCACGGGAGTGGGAACACTGGTGGCTGAACGTCGTCCGCAGGGCCATCGCTGCCGACTATCTTGCCCACCAAAATGAGCGAGATAGGCCGCGCGGCAGTAGAACCCACCTGACACACACCGCCTGCTACCGCGAGCTTCAAGCTCGCAGACGCAGGTTGCCGGCAGCGCACCCCGCGACGCCCTCGCGGCTTGCTTGAGCCGTGTGCCGCGATGAGTGGCACGCACGGTTCTGAGGGGGGACCGCCGCAGCAATGCGGCGGTCCTACCCGACTCGGCGATGATCATCTGCGCGGCGCGTTGGCCGATGCCCGGGATCACATCGAGCCGCTCGATAACGCTTGGCGCGCAGTGGGCCACTGTGACGGGATCGACCCGGGTGCTGTCGCCGGTGTCAGGATCGCCGCCGCCGGTGTCCTGATCGGCATCGATGCCCGCACCTGTGCCCATACCGGGGTCGCTGTGATCGATGGCCCCAGCCGCGTCGGGCAGCTCAGCGATCAGCTCCTCGATGCGCACGGTCAGGGTGTCGATCTGGGCGGAAAGCGCATCGATCTGGCCCAACAGCATCCGCGCCAACTCGGCATGATGATCATCGAAGCGACCGTCGAGCGCGGTGATCAGCTCCGAGCGTTTGGCCTTCATCCGCCCGCGCGCCAACGCGGCCAGTCGGCGCGGGTCGCGTTCCCCGGCGATGAGGGCCTCGATCATGTCGCGCGCGGAGAATGTGTCCAACGTCGAGGCCACCGACGACACCTTGATCAACGCGTCCTCGAGAAGTTTCTCCAACCGCTGCCAGTAACGAGAACGGTCCCGGGTCAGATCACCTCGCAGCCGGGTGTAGTCACGCAGCCGCCGGATCGGCGCCGGCGGCACAAAACTCGGCCGCAGCAGGCCCTTCTCGGTCAGCTTGGCCAGCCAGACAGCGTCGAGTTTGTCCGTTTTGGGCCGGCCTGGCACGTTCTTGGCGTCACGCGCGTTGACCAGCTGCACATCCAGCCCCGCCGCCTCCAGGAGGTAATACCAGATTCGCCAGTAGTCCGAGGTGGACTCCACGGTGACCTTCTCGACTTCGAGCTCGATGAGCTGCTGGGCCAGCTCGCCGATCACGCCGGTGCGTGCGGACACCTCCCACACCCGGGAAAACCGCCGCCCGGACTTGCCGGGCAGCCGCACGCACACCGTGCCGGTTGCCTTGGCAACATCGATCGCTGCGGCCCGCTCGATCACCACCTCGTGGTCCGCGTCGGGAATCTCCACCGGCTCGGCCACCGCCGCCGGCTTCTGCCTACGCCTTCGTTGTGCTGCCACTTCGCTTGCCCTCCAATCGAATCCATCCATTCCATCGGGGTGGATCGCCCGGGGGCCTCGGTACAGGGAAACCGAAATTCTAACCGGCGTGCTCGAAGCAACAATGCGTGACCCTTCCGGATCGGGCCCCGGCGCCAAGCTAATGAACGGGCTCACACGCCCAAGGAAAAGTCGGCGTCGGCAGGCGACCCAACCCCATTTTCACGCCCGCAAGGCGTCCCCCGAGGGATACGGAGCTAATGAGAACGAGCGGGTCGGTTATCCGGCAGACTCGCCACCGGTAGCGGCCGGCGGGTGGGCATTGAAGGTTCCTGACTTCCGGTTCCTTCTCGTCCCTTGTCGTCGCGAGGTGAGATCGTGGCCCCCGCACATTCGACTGGAGCACTTCGTCACACTCTGTCCCGGAGTTGCTTGGTCGCGAAGCCAAAGGGCAGGTCGCACGTTATCGTTACATTACCTGGCAACTAACGCCACGTGGCGTCGCGAATTTGGGAGATGCCTTTCGCCACCAGCTGGAGGGGCTTGTTGGAGCTATTACTGCTGACCACGGAGCTGCATCCCGACCCTGTCTTGCCGTCATTGTCGCTGCTTGCCCACACCGTCCGCACGGCCTCGCCCGAACCCTCGGCGTTGCTGGAGGCCGGGACGGCCGACGCCGTGCTCGTCGACGCGCGTACCGACCTGTCCGCCGCGCGCGGTCTTTGCCGCCTGCTGGACACCGCGGGCCGGGCGGCCCCGGTCGTGGCCGTGGTCAGCGAAGGCGGCCTGGTGGCGGTCAACGCCGACTGGGGGCTGGACGAAATCCTGCTGCCCAGCACCGGACCCGCCGAAGTCGATGCCAGGCTGCGGCTGGTGGTCGGGCGCCGCGGCGGACTCGCCGCTCAGGAAAGTGCGGGCAAGGTCAGCCTCGGTGAGCTGGTGATCGACGAGGGCACCTACACCGCGCGGCTGCGGGGCCGTCCGCTTGACCTCACCTACAAAGAATTCGAGTTACTGAAATATCTGGCTCAACATGCCGGCCGGGTGTTCACCCGCGCCCAACTACTGCACGAGGTATGGG
>JAQTVU010000388.1 GCA_028706695.1 Mycobacterium sp. | reverse complement strand
GTCGAGCTGCCGGCCCCACAAGTCGACCACCTGCTCGATCTGCGCGTTGGGCTCCCGGGTTTGCAGGTGCTCGACGGCGCGGGAGTAGTACTCCCGCTGGATGTCCAGCGCGCTGGCCTGCCGCCCGCCCGCCAGCCGGACCGGGCGCCGGCCGGTGGTGTCGTGGCTGACCTCGCGGATGGCGCGGATCGGGTTGTCCAGCGAGAAGTCGCGGAACGGAACCCCGGCCTCGATCATCTCCAGCACCAGCGCGGCGGTGCCCACCTTGAGCATGGTGCTGGTCTCGCACATGTTGGAGTCGCCGACGATGACGTGCAGCCGCCGGTATTTCTCGGCGTCGGCGTGCGGCTCGTCGCGGGTGTTGATGATCGGCCGGCTGCGGGTGGTGGCCGAGGAGACCCCCTCCCAGATGTGTTCGGCGCGCTGGGACAGGCAGAAGGTGGCGGCTTTCGGCGTCTGCAGCACCTTGCCGGCCCCGCAGATCAGCTGGCGCGTGACCAGAAAGGGCAATAACACGTCGGAGATCCGGGAGAACTCGCCGGCCCGCACGATCAGGTAGTTCTCGTGGCAGCCGTAGGAGTTGCCGGCCGAGTCGGTGTTGTTCTTGAACAGGTAGATGTCGCCGCCGATGCCCTCCTCGGCCAGCCGCTGCTCCGCGTCCACCAGCAGATCTTCGAGCACCCATTCGCCGGCGCGGTCATGGGTGACCAGCTGCACCAGGCTGTCGCACTCCGCGGTGGCGTATTCCGGGTGGCTGCCCACGTCAAGGTAAAGACGGGCGCCGTTGCGCAGGAAAACATTGGAGCTGCGGCCCCACGACACCACCCGGCGGAACAGGTAGCGGGCCACCTCGTCGGGGCTGAGCCGTCGATGGCCGTGAAAGGTGCAGGTGACACCGAATTCGGTCTCAATGCCCATGATTCGTCGCTGCACGTATTTGAGGGTACTGGTTGTCGGCGCCACTCGCGCCAACCGCCGGGGCATCAGCTGGCTTTTGGGTGCATCCCGCCGCCTCCGCAGCGCCATGGCGAGGGCCCGGGCGGCAGGAATCGCGGGGCCGCGGCCCCGCGGCCGCTCACTCACGATCACGGGAGCGTCGTGGCGCCGATCAGGCCGCAACGACGCGGAACTGCGCCAGCGACTCGTCGCTGGCGCCCTCCACCATCACACCCTCGGCGGCCATCCGCTGCAGATAATCAACGATCGCCTCGTTGAACACCTCGCCGGGTGCGATCACCGGAATGCCCGGCGGATACGGGCAGACCATCTCCGCCGAAATGCGGCCGGCCGCCTTCTTCCACGGCACCATGTCGGTGGCGCCGAGATAGGCGTCGCGGGGCGAGACGACGGTTTCGGTGTGCAACTCGCGCAGCGGCGGCACGTCGGTCAGCGCGCGGGGTTCCGCGCCCGCATGCTCGTCGGCCAGCGCGGCCATGGCGTCGATCAGCCGCCGGGCCGTTTCCTCGGTGTCGGCGAAGGTGATCAGCGGCATCACCCGGCGATGATCTTGCAGCTCGACATGGACCCCGTGCCGCTCGCGCAGCCAGTCGGCGGCCTGGAAGCCGGTCAGGCCGAGCCCGGCCACGTCGATGTTCAGGTGGGTGGGGTCGAAGGCGTGCGCGCCGGGGCTGTCCAAAACCTCGTCTCCCATCAGTTCGAGCCCCGGCAACTGCGAGATCGCCTCCCGGATCCGCTGCGCCAGGTCAAGCGCGTGCCCGAGCAACTCTTCGCCGTGTTCGACGAACTGACGGCGAGCGGCGTCGATGGAAGACAATAACAGCGATGAGGCGCTGGTGGACTGGATGAGCTGGAACACCATCGCCAGCCGCGAGGAGTCGATGCGGTTGCCCTGCTTGCTGAGGACCGAGGTTTGCAGCAGGCCGGTGAGGGTCTTGTGCACACTGCCGATGGACAGGTCCGCGCCGGATTGCATGGCCGAGGGCGGCAGCCGGCTGCAGAAGCTGTAGTCCAGCCCCCATGCATCGTCGGTCAGCAGGGGCACGTCATGCCCGTGCGCCACCTCGGCCAGTTTGCCGACATCGGCGCTGACCCCGTAATAGGTAGGGGTGAACACCATCGCCGCGACGGCATCGGGGTGCTCGCGCAATGTTTGGTCCAGCCGGCTCGGGTCGACGCCGTGGGCCAGCTGAAAGCGCTCGTCGAACCCGGGTTCGACGTAGACCGGCGTGGCCCCGGAGACCACCAGCGCCGAGAAGGCCGATTTGTGACCGTTGCGAGCCATCACCAGCTTCTCGCCCGGTTTGACCGCCGCCATCATCGCGACATGGACGTTCTCGGTGCTGCCGTTGGTGGAGAACAACGTCTCGTCGGCACCGACGGCCTGGGCGAACAGCTGCATGGCGGTGCGTTCCACCTGCCAGGATTGGTGGCGGTTATCCACGCCCTTGTTCATCCCGACGTCGGCGCGGAAGGCCTGTGCGCCCATCCATCTCGTCGCGATCGACGCGGCTCCGCCGGTGCCCGACCGATGCGCCGGGATGCCGAAGGCGACGCCGCGGCGCCGGTGGAACGCCTCGATGGCATCCCCGACGGGGGTGACGTGCGGATCCTTCCGCGCGGGGCCCCGCCTGGCCTCGGCTTCGGCCTTGCTGACATTGCTCTGGCGCCCCGCCTGGATGGCCGACGTGAACGGGTCCGAGTTCGCCATGGCACTCCTCTTAGTGATCGGCTGCATGCCTTGGCCGCAGTCTGTCGCCAGCAGGACACACCTGGGGCAGGTACCCATCCGCGGCCAAGAAACACCGAGGGCGAAACACCAAGCGCCGTCCCGGGGGCCGCGGAGTGATCTATTCGGAGGTTTTGCCCTCGGAGTCGGGCTTATCGCCGTTGGATTGCGACCCTTTGGAGTCCAGTTGTTGCAGCAGCGTCTCCAGGGCCGGCCCGGTAATCCGGCGAAACGCCCGCCGGGGCCGACTGGCGTCCAGGATCGCCACCTCCAGGCTGGCCACCCCGAGGCTGGGCTGATCGCTGCCCGACACCTCGGCACTGCCCTTGCGCAGCGCGGTGACGGCGATCCGCACAGCGTCGGGCAGGTCGGCGTTCTCGGCGTAGGACTCCTTGAGGGCGGCGGTGATCGGCTCGGTGGTGCCGCCCATCACAACGAAATGCGGCTCGTCGGCGATCGACCCGTCGAAAAGTATCCGGTACAGCTCCGGCGGTTTTTTCTCGCCGTAGTGCGCGACCTCGGCCACGCACAGCTCGACCTCATACGGTTTGGCCTGCTCGGTGAAGATGGCGCCCAGCGTCTGCGCGTAGACGTAGGCCAGCTGGCGGCCCGTGACGTCACGGCGGTCGTAAGCGTAGCCGCGGGTGTCGGCGAACTGAATGCCGCCGCGGCGCAAGTTGTCGAACTCGTTGAACTTGCCGGCGGCCGCGAAGCCCACGCGATCATAGAGTTCGCTGATCTTCTGCAGCGACCGGGAGGGGTTCTCCGCGACGAACAGCACGCCACCGGCGTAGGCCAGCGCCACCACGCTCTTGCCCCGCGCGATGCCCTTGCGAGCGAGCTCGCTGCGCTCGCGCATCGCCTGTTCGGGCGAGATGAAATACGGAAAGCTCACTTCTCACCCCGGGCCACGCCGTCGGGGCCGGAGGTGTCGCCTCGCGAACGGCGCCGGATGACTTCGCGAGCCAGCTCGGCGATGCGGCTCTCCGGCACCTCGACCGCTCCCTCGGCGTCGATGGTGACCGCCGTCGGATAGATGCCGCGCACCAGATCCGGTCCGCCGGTTGCCGAGTCGTCGTCGGCGGCGTCGTAGAGCGCCTCCACGGCGACCCGCACCGCGGAATCGGCGTCGGG
>JAQTVU010000387.1 GCA_028706695.1 Mycobacterium sp. | reverse complement strand
GGCGCACTCGGCTGGAGGCCATCGAGCGGCTGCGCCACGACAGCGCCTACATGAACGCCCTGGGCGCGCAGCTGATCCCCGACCCGACCACCGCCGGTGATTTCTGCCGCCGGCCCAACACCAAAGAAGTGCTCTATCTACCTGGCCAACCGGTCCGGCAACGCGCCCAGCCACGCCGGCGTGGCGGAGTGGATCGACAAGGCCATCGAGCTGGTCGCCCCGCACACCGAGCGAGTGTGCCTGCGCGGGGACACCGACTTCTCGTTGACCGCGAACTTCGATCGCTTGGCCGCCCGGGTGGACTTCCTGTTCGGCATGGACGTCAACAGCGCGCTGCGCTCGCGCGCCCAAGCGCTGGCCGAGGCCTGCTGGACACCGCTGCAGCGGCCCGCGGCCCCGCCGCCACGGTCTGGGCAGCGCCGCCGGCGCGAGCCCAACCACAAGCGGCGCATCGTGCACGAGCGCGGCTATGTCAACCTTCGAACTCAACTGCGAGCATGTCGCCGAGCAGGTGCGGGACGGTGTCCGTAAGCCCCCGTTAACCCACGGTTAGCCCCGGTTAGCGTGCGCCGCGTCAACTGCAGGTGTCGCAGCGACTGACCGATGACTCGACGTCGCCTAACCGACCGCGCCGCCGGCGTGATGGGCTGATCGACACGTCTCGGCAACGGTGTGCCCGTCGACCGAAGCCACCGAACGGGTCGTGCGCGGGGCAACGCTGTCGGTGTCCTGATGACCGGGCCGGTCGCCCGGGCCCCGACGAGCCGGCGGGCGCGGCGGCGGTTGCGGCGCTGGCCGCGGTTGCGTGGCCACAGCGTTTCGCCCGGTTGCGACGCTGGACGTCGGCGGCAGCTTGGGGATGTCGACGTCCCGGTGGTTTCGCCGGCCGTGACCGGCGCTGTCGGTGGGGAACCGGGGGAACCGAGGGAAACCGGGGAGCTCGGGGAGACCGGAGCTCGGGGGAGACCGGGAGCGCGTGTCGATGCCGGCGGGCCGGGTATTCGGGGTCGAGGGTAGGACCCGGTATCGCAAGGAGGCACACGGATGCTGCGCGGAATCACTCGACTTGCCATCGCGGCACCGAACACCGTCCTTGCGGTCGCCGCCCTGGTGATGTTGGCCGCGGGGGTGTTCGGGCTCCCGGTCGCCGACAGCTTGTCAGCGGGCGGATTCCAGGATCCGACCTCGGAGTCGGCGCGGGCCGACCGGGTGTTGTGCGACAAGTTCGGGCAGACCAACGAAAAAATGGTGATCGTGGTGACCGCGCCGGGCGGGGCGTCCGGCGATCCGGCCCGCCGGGTCGGCGCCGACATCGTCGATCAGCTGCGACGCTCGCCGTGGGTGCTCGACGTGTCCTCGGCGTGGACCTCGCCGCCGGCCATGAAAGCGCAATTGATCAGCAAAGACAAGAAGTCCGGGCTGATACTGGCGAGCCTCAGAGGCGGCGAGGACAACGCGCAAAAGTATGCCGAAAAGCTCGCCGGCCAACTCGTGCACGACCGCGGCGCCGTTACCGTGCGCGCCGGCGGCATGGCAATGGCCTACGACGAGATCAATCACCAAAACCGACGCGACCTGATATCGATGGAAGCCGTCGCGGTGCCGCTGAGCTTCGCGGTACTGGTCTGGGTGTTCGGTGGCCTGCTGGCGGCCGCGCTGCCGATCGCGTTGGGTGTTTTGGCCATCGTGGGCACCATGTCGGTGTTGCGGCTGATCGCTTTCGTGACCGAGGTATCCACGTACGCGCTGGATCTCACCGCCGCCATCGGTCTGGCCCTTGCCATCGACTACACGCTGTTGATCATCAGCCGGTACCGCGACGAGCTGGCCGAAGGCTGCGGCCGTGACGAGGCCCTGTCTCGGACCATGGCCACCGCCGGGCGCACCGTGTTGTTCTCCGCCACCGCGGTTGCGCTGTCGATGGCGGTGATGGCCCTGTTTCCGATGTACTTCCTCAAATCTTTCGCCTACGCTGGCGTGGCCGTGGTGGCCATCGTGGCGGTCGCTGCCGTCATGGTGACTCCGGCGGCGGTCGTCGCGCTGGGGCCACGACTGGATGCTCTAAATGTGCACCGGTTTGTGCGTCGCATGTTGTCGGGGCAGCTGGCACCTGGCACCGCCGGCCCCAGGCAAGTCCGGCGGTTCTTCTGGTACCGCTTGACCAAGTTCGTGTTGCGTCACGCCGTCCCGGTGACGCTGCTGATCGTGGCGGTGTTGCTGCCGCTGGCTGCGCCCTTTTTCGGAGTGCGATGGGGCTTTCCCGATGAACGTGTGTTGCCGCGGTCGGCGTCGGCGCATCAAGGTTGGGCACCTGATACGTCACGACTTCGCCGGTGACTTGGGCGACCGGGTGTCGGTGGTGCTTCCCGACGCTCGCGGCCTCAGCCGCGGCGACATCGACCGCTACGCCGCCGAACTGTCGCGGGTACCCGATGTGCGGGCGGTGACCGGGCCGAATGGAACCTTCGTGGGCGGCCACCGGGTGGGATCTCCCGCCGCGCCGGCCGGGCGCGACGACCGCAGCGCGTATCTGACCGTCGCCAGCAACGCGTCGTTGTATTCGAAGGCATCCAACGTGCAACTGGACCGATTGCACGACGTGCCCGTACCGGCGGGGCGCTCAGCGGAGCTGTCGGGGCTGGCGCAGATCAACCGTGACAACCTCAACGGGATGCTCAAGCCGCTGCCGACGGTCTTCGGGCTCATCGCTGTAGTTGTGTTCGCGCTGTTGTTCGCGCTCACCGGCGGCGTCGTGCTGCCGGTGCAGGCGATCGTGTGCAACCTATTGTCGCTGACGGCGGCGTTCGGGGCGATGGTCTGGATCTTCCAGGACGGGCACCTGGGCGCGCTGGGAACCACAGCCACGTCCACCTTGAACGCCAACGTCCCGATGTTGTTGTTCTGCGTCGTCTTCGGGCTGTCGACGGACTACGAGGTGTTCCTGGTCTCGCGGATCCGCGAGTATTGGCTGGCGTCGGGGCTCGCCTGGCCGGCGCGACCGACCGCTGCGCAGGCGCGCGCGGCCAACGACGAGAGCACGGCGCTGGGCGTCGCCGACACCGGCCGGGTGATCACCGCGGCCGCACTGGTGATGTCGATATCGTTCGCCGCCCTGATCCCCGCGCAGGTGTCGTTCATGCGGATGTTCGGTGTTGGCGTCACCCTCGCGGTGCTGGTCGACGCCACTTTGGTGCGGATGTTCTTGGTTCCGGCCGTCATGCACCTGCTGGGTCGGTGGAATTGGTGGGCACCCGAACCGTTGGCGCGGTTACACGCCCGCCTGTTCGATGCGCCGGACGCGCGCCAGAGCGCGCTGTCAATGCAGTAGGTGCGCGGCGTGGTCCGCCAGGCCGAGCAGCGGTTGCGGAAAGACGCCCAGGTCCACGGTGACCGCGGCGCACACCGCGATCGCCGCCTTGCTCAGGATGCCCGGCGCCACCACCCGCGCCATGTCATCGGCGGCTTGGGTGAAGAACATCGACACGATCACCCGCACGTAGAAGTAGGCGGCCACCCCGCTGGCGATCACGCCGATGATCACCAGCGGCACCGCGCCGCCCTGGGCGGCCGCCCCGAAAACGGCGAGCTTGCCGACGAATCCGCTGGTCAGCGGAATGCCGGCAAAGGCCAGCAGAAACATCGAAAACGTCACGGCGACAATGGGCGAGCGCTGTCCCAGCCCCGCCCAGTGCGACAGGGTGGCGTCTTCGACGCCGTCGGCGTTGCGGATCAGGCCCACGACGGCGAACGCGCCGATCGTGCTGAAGCTGTAGGCGAGCAGGTAGACGAGCGTGGACGAGAGGCCCGCCTGGTTGTCGGCGATC
>JAQTVU010000386.1 GCA_028706695.1 Mycobacterium sp. | reverse complement strand
TCTCAAGGTGTATGTCACCGGTCCGGCGCCGCTGTCCACGGACATGAACGAAGGCGCCGACAAGAGCATGTTCACGATGATGGGCGTGACCGGGGTGGTCATCATCATCATGCTTTTCATCGCCTACCGCTCCATCTCCACGGTGCTGCTGGTTCTGGTCATGGTCGGTTTCGAAATGGGCACCGCCCGCGGGCTGGTCGCAGTTCTGGGCAACTATCGGCTGCTGGGATTTTCGACGTTTGTCGTCGCCATGCTGTCGTCGTTGGCGATCGCGGCGGGAACCGATTACGCGATCTTCCTCATCGGCCGCTATCAGGAGGCGCGCCAGGCCGGGCAGGATCGCGAAGCGGCCTGGTACACGATGTTCCGCGGAACCGTGCACATCATCTTGGGATCCGGGCTCACCATCGCCGGAGCGACCTTCTGCCTGCATCTGGCGCGGCTGTCATACTTCAAGGCGCTGGGCATTCCCTCTGCGCTGGGGCTGCTCGTCGTCGTCGCCGGAGCGCTGACCGCCGCACCGGCCGTCGTGGCCGTGGCCAGCCGCTTCGGCCTGCTCGACCCGAGGCGGGTCGTCAAGGTCCACGGCTGGCGGCGCATCGGCACCGCCGCCGTGCGCTGGCCCGGCCCGGTGTTCGCGGCTGCGCTGTCCCTCGCGATCGTGGGCATCCTCATCATGCCGAGCATGAAGATCAGCTACAACGACCGCTACTACATCTCCGCCCACGCACCGTCGAACGTCGGGTATGCCGCGGCGGAGCGTCATTTCACTGCCGCCACGATGAATCCCGACATCCTGATGATCGAGAGCGATCACGACCTGCGAAACACCGGTGACATGATCATCCTGGACCGGGTGGCCAAGGACGTGTTCCGGTCGCCGGGCATCGCGATGGTGCAGAGCATCACCCGCCCGCTGGGCGGCCCGATCCAGCACACCTCGATACCGTTTCAGATCAGCGCGCAGTCGATCCCCATCCAGGAGAACCTTCAGTTCATGAGCGATCGGATGGCTGACATGCTCAAGATGAGCGACGACCTGGGCGCCATGATCGGGTCGATGCAGCGGATGCAGGGCCTGGTGGCCCGGATGAGCGACTCGACTCACCGCATGGTCGGCGACATGCACGACATGCAGGTCACCCTGGACGAGATGCGCGACCACCTCGCGGACTTCGACGACTTCATGCGGCCGCTGCACGACTATGTGTACTGGGAACGGCACTGTTACGACATCCCGATCTGCTGGGCCACCAAATCGGGGTTCGACGCGATCGACGACGTCGACAAGTTCAGTGAGAACATGAGCACGCTGATCAGGGACGTCAACGACGTCGATGCGATCATGCCGCAGATGGTGGCGCAGTTCTCGCCGATGATCGCGATCGCCAAATCGATGCGCGGCAGCCTGCTCACGCTGCACAGCGGCTTTTCGGGTCTGGTCAGACAAATGGCGCAGATGACCGACACCGCCAGCGCGATGGGCCAGGCGTTCGACGCCTCCCGCAGCGGGGACTACTTCTATCTGCCGCCCGAGGCGTTTGCAAACCCCGACTTTCAGCGCGGCCTGAAACTGTTCCTGTCCCCCGACGGGAAGGCCGCGCGCTTCATCATCACCCATGAGAAGGATCCGGCCACCCCGGCGGGCATCGCCGCGGTGGAACCGGAGCTCGAGGCCGCCCACCATGCGGTCAAGGGCACGACCCTCACCGACGCCAGGTTCTATCTGGCCGGAACGGCCGCGATCTACCGCGACATCGAGTCAGGTTCGCAATATGACCTGCTCATCGTCGGAATCGCGGCGATCACGCTGATCTTCGTCGTGATGGTCATGATCACCCGGGCCTTGGTCGCCTCCGTGGTGATCGTCGGGACGGTGCTGCTGTCGCTGGGCGCCGCGTTCGGGCTCTCGGTGCTGGTGTGGCAGTACCTGTTCGGGTTGGACCTGAACTGGATCGCGCCCGTGTTCGGGATGATCATCCTGCTCGCGGTCGGCTCCGACTACAACCTGCTGCTGGTGTCGCGGTTCCAGGAGGAGATCGGGGCGGGACTGAAAACCGGCATCATCCGCTCGATGGGGGAGACCGGTGGGGTGGTCACCACGGCGGGCCTGGTCTTCGCCTTCACGATGATGTCGATGGTCGCCAGCGACCTCACCTCGATCGGGCAGGCCGGTAGCACGATGGGCCTCGGCCTGCTGTTCGACACCCTGATCGTGCGCTCGCTGATGACCCCGTCGATCGCCGGGCTGCTCGGGCGCTGGTTCTGGTGGCCGCTGCAGGTGCGTCCCCGTCCGGCCAGTGTCATGCTGCGGCCCTTCGGGGCGCGGCGCCTGGTCCGGTCGCTGTTGCTGGGCGAGGAGTCCGATGCGGCCACCAAACCGCAGCGGACGGCCGAAACGGGACCGGGGCCCGGCGGGCGGCCCGCCGCCGAGGACCCGACGACGTCGGGCATCGACGGATTCCAGCGACCGGGACCGCGTTAGGCCGGATAGCGCCGAGGGGTGAACACCCGGTCGCCGTAATCGCCTGCATACCACTGGGTTTGGGACGACCCGACGATCAGCAGGCAGCGCATGTCGACGTCGGCGGGATCGAGGTCGGCCAGCCGTACCACCCAGACGTCCTCGTCGGGCCCCGACACGCCGCGACCGATCACCACCGGGGTGGCCGGCTCACGATGGGCCAGCAGAATGTCCCGCATCGCGCCGACCTGCCAGCTCCGCGTCGCCGAAGCCGGGTTGTAGACGGCCAGCACCAAGTCGGCGGCCGCCGCGGCGGCGAGCCGGGCGGCGATCACCTCCCAGGGTTTGAGCCGGTCGGACAACGAGATCACCGCGTAGTCGTGCCCCAGCGGAGCGCCGACGCGGCTGGCCACGGCTTGGGCCGCGGTCATCGCCGGAATCACCCGGATCCGCACGCCCGGCCATTGCTTGGCCTCTTCCAGTACGGCCGTGGCCATCGCGAACACCCCCGGATCGCCGGATGAGACCACCGCCACCGCGCGGCCTTGCTCGGCCAGCGCGCAGGCCAGCCGCGCGCGGGCGGGTTCGTCGGTGTTGTCACTGGGATGACGCCGCTGCCCGTCGCGGGCGGGTACGCGGTCCAGGTAGCCGGCGTAGCCGATCAGATCGGTCGCCGCGGCCAGCTCGCGTCGGCTCTGCGGCGTCATCCAGTCACCGGCACCGGGTCCCAGGCCTACCACCGCGACGCCCCCCGCTTGGGCGCCTGCGCCCCGGCGGCCGCCGGGGACCATGGCCAGCGAGAAGTAGGGCACGCTGTTCTCGTCGACGTCCGCGGCCGGCAGTATGCGCTGCCGTTCGGTGCTGGCCCGCTCGACGTAGACGGCGTCATCGAGCCGACCGCATGCCGAAAGGGCCTCCCGCACGGCGTGATACGAGCGGCCGAGCTTGAGCACCACGGCGGCGTCGGTGTCGGCGAGCCGGCGGCTCAGCTCGGCGACCGGCAGGGTGCCCGGAAGCACCGACAGCACCTCGTCGCCGGCCACCAGCGGTGTCGCGGTGGCCGCCGAGGCGGCGCTCACGGACGTCACACCCGGCACGATGACCGCGTCGAACCGCTGCGTGAGCCGGGTGTGCAGATGCATATAAGAGCTGTAGAACAGCGGGTCACCCTCGGCGAGCAGCGCGACGGTGCGCCCGGCGTCGAGGTGCGCGGCGATCCGCCGGCTGGCGTCGAGGTAAAAGTCCTCGAGCGCGCCGGCGTAGCCGCCCGGATGGTCGGTCCCCTCGGTCGTCACCGGATAGATCAGGTGCTCCTCGAGCTGGCCGGGCCGCAGATACGGCGCGGCGATCGCCCGGGCGATGC
>JAQTVU010000385.1 GCA_028706695.1 Mycobacterium sp. | reverse complement strand
TCTGCCGCGTCCCAGCCGATCAGCGCGGCGGTGCCGTCGACGGCAAGGCCCAGTTCGCCGGCGATGGCGGCGACGTCGGCGGGATCGTCGTCCACCAGGCCCAGCAGCTGCTGCACCCGACGTGTATGCGTCGACGGCCGCGCCGCCAGCCGCGACATGATGCGCGCGGCCAGCACCGCGGCACCCCGCAGCATCTCCTCGGCGTCGTCGGCCAGGGGTTGGGAGCCTTGCTGCACCCAGATGGCGCCGGCGAACAGCGGGGCCCGGCGCGCATCGGCCGCCGGCTGATGAATCCCGATGGCCAGCCGCGGGCGCAGGCCCAAGGCCGGCCGCTCCTGGACGCGCACCACCTCGCCGCCGGACCGCAACGCATCGAAAATGCCCCACTGGCCGATCCACTTCAGATGCTCCGGTGGGCCGGCGCGCCCCAGGATGGAAAGCCGGCGCAACTCGTCGGCCTCATCGTTGGAGGCTGAATAGGCGAGCACCTGCGACTCGGCGTTTTCGATGCTGACCATGCCGTGGATGCGGTCGGCCAGCGACTGCGCCAACCCGAACAGATCCGTGTCGGAGTCCTGTGGGCCGGCGCGGTCCCCGTGGTGCTCCAACACGTGGTTGACCAGCTGGTACAGTCGTTCCCACCGCGCCCGCGGCTCCACGGCCACCACCGCGGACCCAGCCGCGATCGCCCCGCTCACCAGCGCCGGCGGCGGATTCTTGACGAAGATCGCCACCGGAACGCGTTCGCGCGCCTGCTGGCCCATCCAGCGCAGCGCCTCGTCGCCGGCGACGCCCAGCAGGAAGAAGATGTCGGCCGATCCCGCGGCCGCCGCCAGACCCAGCCGCACGTCGTCGGAATCGATCAGCGCGGCCGAACCCACCGGAAGGTCGAGGCCACGCGGGGCGTCGACCAGGCTGACCAGCGTCGCATCCAGGGCGAGCAGTAACTGACCAAGCCCCACGCCGGTTTCCCGCATGTTGTGCGAGTTTACTAGCGACCCGCCGTAATGCTGTCTGATCGTACAAACATATGGGACGCCGCGTCGGGGATCCTGGCACGCATGGACGCGATCATCCAAGTGCCGGCGCCCACCAACGAGCCGGTCCACGACTACGCACCCCATTCCCCGGAACGGGCGCGGCTATGTGCCGAGCTGACCGCGCTGGGCGACCACCCGATCGACCTTCCGCACGTCATCGACGGCGAACATCGCATGGGTGACGGCGAGCGGATCGACGTTGTGCAGCCGCACCGGCACGCCGCGAAACTGGGCACCCTGACCAACGCCGGGCATGCCGAGGCCACGGCCGCCATAGACGCCGCGATGGCGGCCAAACACGATTGGGCCGCAGCGCCTTTCGACGAACGCGCCGCGGTGTTCCTGCGGGCGGCCGACCTGCTCGCCGGACCGTGGCGAGAGAAGATCGCCGCCGCGACGATGCTCGGTCAGTCCAAGTCGGCGTACCAGGCCGAAATCGACTCGCCCTGCGAACAGATCGACTTTTGGCGGTTCAACGTGGCGTTCGCCCGTCAGATCCTGGCGCAGCAGCCCATCAGCGGGCCGGGGGAGTGGAACCGCAGCGACTACCGCCCGCTCGACGGTTTCGTCTACGCGATCACGCCGTTCAACTTCACCTCGATCGCGGGCAACCTGCCGACGGCGCCCGCGTTGATGGGCAACACCGTGGTGTGGAAGCCGTCGATCACCCAAACCTTCTCGGCATATCTGACCATGCAACTGCTCGAGGCCGCCGGCCTACCGCCCGGGGTGATCAACCTGGTCGCCGGCGACGGATTCGCGGTTTCGGACGTGGCGCTGGCCGATCCGCGGCTCGCCGGCATCCACTTTACCGGCTCGACGGCCACCTTTCAGCACCTGTGGCAGCGGGTCGGCGCCAACATCGGCACCTACCAAAGCTATCCGCGGCTGGTCGGTGAGACCGGCGGCAAGGACTTCGTCGTCGCGCACGCGTCGGCGCGCCCGGAGGTGCTGGGCACGGCCCTGATTCGGGGGGCGTTCGATTATCAGGGGCAGAAGTGCTCGGCGGCGTCGCGGGCGTACATCCCGCTTTCGGTATGGCAGCGGATGGGTGACAGCTTCCTGGGCGAGACCGCCGCGCTGCGCTACGGCGACGTCACCGACCTGACCAACTACGGCGGCGCGCTGATCGATCACCGTGCCTTTGCCAAAAATGTCAACGCCATCGAGCGGGCGAAGGGGGCGGCCGGTGTCACCATCGCCGTGGGCGGCGAATATGACGATAGTGTCGGCTATTTCGTGCGGCCGACCGTGTTGCTGTCCGATGACCCGACCGACGAGGCGTTCTCCACGGAGTACTTCGGCCCGTTGCTGGCGGTGCACATCTATCCCGACGACCAGTACGAGCGAATCCTCGACGTCGTCGACACCGGATCCCGGTATGCGCTGACCGGCGCCGTGATCGCGGAGGACCGTCAGGCCGTGCTCACCGCCCAGCAGCGCTTGCGGTTCACCGCCGGCAACTTCTATGTCAACGACAAGCCGACCGGCGCGGTGGTCGGGCGCCAGCCGTTCGGGGGCTCGCGCGGCTCGGGTACCAACGACAAGGCGGGGTCGATGTTGAACATGCTGCGCTGGACCTCGGCGCGCACCGTCAAGGAAACCTTCGTCCCGGCCACGCACCACAGCTACCCGCACATGGCGGCGGAGTGATGGCCGGGCTGTTCGCCAGCACGCTGCGCCCGGCGATCTTGGCCGCCGGCCGCCGCGAGCGGTGCCGCCGCACCGCCGAACGGCTGCCGGTCACCCGCAAGGTGGTGCGACGATTCGTGGCCGGGGAGACGATCGACTCGGTGCTGGAAGGCGTTGCGGGACTGCGTGCTTCCGGCCGTCTTGTCAGCATCGACTACCTGGGCGAGGACATCGCCGACGCCCACGACGCCGATGCGGCGGTGCAGGTCTATCTGGACCTGGTCGATCGGTTGAGCCGGTTGGGCGATGGCGCCGCCGGCGGCGTCCGACCGCTCGAGGTGTCGCTGAAGTTGTCGGCGCTGGGGCAGTCGCTGCAGCGCGACGGCGAGAAGATCGCCCGGGAGAACGCCTACACGATCTGCGCGGCGGCGCAGCGGGCCGGGGTATGGGCCACGGTGGACGCCGAAGACCACACCACCACGGATTCGACCCTGTCGATCGTGCGCGACCTGCGGGCCGAATTCCCTTGGCTGGGCATCGTATTGCAGGCGTACCTGCGGCGTACGCTCGGCGACTGCCGGGAATTCGCCGCGGCCGGCGCGCGGGTCCGGTTGTGCAAGGGCGCCTACGAGGAGCCGGCGTCGGTGGCCTACCGGGACCCCGCCACGGTCACCGACGCCTACCTGCGGTGTCTGCGGGTGCTGATGGCCGGCTCGGGCTACCCGATGGTGGCCTCCCACGATCCCCGTGTCATCGCCGCGGTGCCCGCGCTGGCCAGCGAATGTGGCCGTGCCGCCAATGATTTCGAATACCAGATGCTGTATGGAGTCCGCGACGGCGAGCAACGGCGGCTGGCCGGCGCCGGCAACCGCGTCCGGGTGTATGTCCCGTTCGGCGACCAGTGGTACGGCTATTTCATGCGGCGCCTAGCCGAGCGGCCCGCCAACCTGACGTTTTTCTTGCGTGCGTTGGCACGGCGCGACCACTGAGTGCGGCCTTGCCCGGCCGGTGCACGTTCACATCGCGGTCGGCTCGGGGACTATTTCGAATAGGCGATCCACATCGGCACGGTTGCAGACGGCTGTGCCGGGTGTCATCAACATCGCCGCACCGGCCGCGATGCCGAAACGCACCGACTTCTCCATTGGCCATCCGCGACTGAGGCCG
>JAQTVU010000384.1 GCA_028706695.1 Mycobacterium sp. | reverse complement strand
GCCGGCGCGCCCGGCGTCGGGCACCGCCGACTGCGGCGCGGGGAAACTCACATGCCAGCGCCACGTCGGGCTGCGCGTGATCCGGGCCATGCTCAGCTTGGGCGCCGGCAGCCCGCGCGACAGCTCGACCTTTACCCAGCCCAGCTTGGGCGCCGCGATCTGCGCCCACGTGCGGTTATCAACGATCACCTTCGTGTCGCGCACACAAAACCCTTCCGACTGCCCGCATTTGCGCCACGTCGGCTCTTTGGCGACACCATCGGAACACGATTGGGCGGCCCGGTCGAAATCCCGCAACGCTCCACGCAAGCGGGAGGTAGCCCGAGATGCTGCACAGCCGCGGACCCCGCGGCCAGCCACGTGAATTCCTGACGCGCCTGCGCCAACTGTTTTTGCCACGCCGACAACCTAACCGCAGGCACCGACAGCTGCGCTCATACCGGCACCATAGCGTTTGGTTCAAGTTTTCCGATCACCATTATCGGCGTGGCCGTAGCGTTGTGCGCGCGCTGGCGAAGCATCGGCGTGGTGTCCTCACCGACGAGCTGCTGACCGGCTGCGAACGAGGTGCTGCACGGAGTTTGCGCCGGACAGCGCCGACCGCCAGCGGTCCCGGCACGCCGAAATTGATGCGCTAACCCGGCGCTAACCCGGCCCTCAACGACCGGGCTTGCGCGCTACGACTACCGGTCAGCGCCTACACGCGATTGAGTGACGAGATCAACCATTTCCCGTCGGCTTTGGTCAGCGCGACCACCACGCTGCTCGCCATCAGCGACGGCTCCGGTCGATCTTTGCTCAGGGTGCTCTGGTTGACGAACAACAGCGCGACGGCCGAGTTCGGGTGGAACTCCGACAGCGCTGCCCGGAGCACCACCGCGCTGGCCTTGACCGACTTCTGCTTGGCGACCGGCGCGACGATCTGTTGGGTGAATTGGTTGTAGTACGTCAAGAAGTCGCCCGTTAGATGGGACTTCGCGGAAGAGAAGTCGCGATCGAGAGTCTCGGGCGAATACGACATGACCGCGACGGTTCCCTCGCTGGCTGCCGCGATCGCCGCCTGGGCGGCCGCCGCGTCGGTGTCCCGATCCGGTAGGTACGAGAAGCAGTACAGCATGCCCAGCAATCCCAGCAATGCGACGACCAGCAACCCCATCACAGGGGCGAGTATCGCCTTGTCCGACGACCGCTTCTTCACTTGGGCCGTAAAACATTTCGGCCTTGCGGGGACCACACCGCTGCCGCCGCCTTCCTCGGTGGGTGCGGCTTCCACGGCCTCCCCGGCGTCCGCAGTCCCCGCGCTGTCCACCGTCTTCTCGCCGGCTGTTTCGTCTGCGGTCATGGAACGAACTCGACTTTCGATATCTTCAGCCGGCCGGCATCGCGGGTGAGTGTCACAATCACCCTGTAGCTACGGGGGTCTTGTTTGGCGCCGGCCGCATTGGTGACCTCCGAGGTGGAAGCGACCAGCACCACGCCCGAATCTTTGGTCAGCGTGTCCAAGTCGACGGCGGCGACCTGAACGCGGCCCTGGGAAACGACCTTCGACTGTTCGATCACCTTGATGAAATCGTCGGCCATCTTCAAAAAGTCGTCTTTGAAGGAACCGGTGGAGTCTTCGACGATGCGCTGCACGCCTTGCTCGGCGTTGTTGAAGTCCAGCGACGTCAAGGTGACGACCCCTTGCCGTGCCGCGGCGGCAAATTCCGCCACCCGCTGACGTTGCTGGACCGCTTCGCGATGCCGCTTGATCATGTATCCGCCAGCTCCCAGGGCGACCAGCACCACGACGATGGCCAGGCCCGCGGCGACGGTGGGCCATCGGGGCCAACATCGCCAACATCGCCAACGTCGCGCAAGCTTCTCATCGCCGCCGCCGGAAACGCCGGAAACCTCGGTCTCGACGTCGGCGCCCTGTTCGGCCTCAACCGTTGCCGGCTCGTCGGCGGGCTCGGTGTCCTCGGCCCAGACCTGCGTCTCAGCGTCGGCCGCCGGCTGTGTTCGATCTTCGTTCGTAGCTTCTTCGGGCGCCTGCGTCCTGGCTGCGGCGAGTTCGGCCTCGCGGCGCAATTGGATCGCCCGGGCCCGGGCGCGCGCAGCCGCGGCGAGGGCCTCCGCTTCTGCGGCCTCGGCCTGCTCGGCCAAGGCGCGGATGTCCGCAGCGGTGTTCGGGACGTCGTTCTCACTCACCGGAACCGATTTCGTGTCAGCAGCGTCCTGGTGGACTCCGCCAGTTACCGCTCACCGGCCCGGCAACGAGGCTGCTTGTGACTCAATGCCAGACTCCTCTACGCCAATCCGCCAGCGGAAAGCATGCTTTCAGCCTGCGACGGCGGCTCCCTCCACTGACGTCGCCGTGGCCCAACCCTACGCGGCCCCTACGCCCCGCTCCGACAGTAACGTTATCGATTTTTGTTGCGGACGCCACGGCGCCGGCCCGGTGGGTCACGGCGGGCGGAGACGGCCAGCCGCCACTTGGCAACAATTTGGCCGAGGGCGTTGACGCCCCCGGCCAAACCAGCCAACAACTGGGTTTGCTGACCTGTTGTTCCCCGTCAGCCCTTCCAGATCGCCTGCTCGGCGTTGCCGCCGGTGCTGTAAACCACGCTGTCCGGATCGGGACCGTTGACCTGGAAGTAGATCTTCCCGCTGCGGGTAGCGCCCGGCGCGAGCGGCTGGTTGCTAAGACCATCGGGATTCCGGCCTTCGATCGCCGTGTAGGTCTGGCCATTACCGGCGCGCGCATTGAAATCACCGATGATCGGGGTCACGGTGCCTCTGGCGGCTGTGACCGTGACGTCAGCGACCCAAACACCGTCATGGTTGCCACTCGGCCGCAAGTTGCTTACCGTATAGTCCGCGACCTCGTCGCCGTGGGCGCCGGCGATCGTTTCCATGGCGCCGAACGGCTTGGGGGGCGGATCGGCAAATGCCGGGGCCGCAGTGAACACGGCTGCCGCCGCGATGCTGGCCGCCCCAATTGCGGTCTTGACGTTAGTGGAGAACATATTATAAACTCCCCTCCTATTATATTGCGTATCTTTTGTTCTGCTGTTCTTTTGTTCTGCCATGGTGGCTGCTGACCACCAGTCAACGATTCTGGTGGTGTACCCGCCGCCCGGATAGCGAAACGCCTCATCGACCGGAGGCCGATTGCGCCGCCTCGCTTACTTACCGCCTGTCATGGCCCCGGCGACACGCGCAGCCAACACCATGTCGGTATCAGCGTCGGTATCAGCCGCGTTCAGCGAGCTGACCAAACGTACGCCGCGTCGTCTTGCAGGCATACGACCTGAATTACCCGCTCGGCGGCCGGACTACTCGCGCCGGCGGCCGATGCCCGATCCATCACGACATCCGTCGCTCCGATCGTCCCAACGGGCAGGTTCAAACGCTCGGTATGAGGCACGGGCGAACACGGCCGTGTTTGCCCATGAGAAGCCCCATGAGAAGCCAATCAGAAACGGCCCGGCCTGAAACCTAGCCCAGACGGGCCAGGAACCCTCCCCGCGGGTTGGCGCGGTGATGGATGCGGCGGTCCGGGTCACGGCCGGGGCCGCCGCGGCGGCTTCGGTGGCCGCCTGTTCCGGCCACGTCGGGCGCGCCGGGCAGGCCTCACGCGCCGGGCAGGGCTCGGGTGTACCGCGACTTCACGGACGGCGCCGGCGACGCTGCGCGAATACGCCCAACGCCACAATCGATGCAGCTTTTCGGGGGGCGCTGGAGGGTCGCATTGCATCAGAAGAGCGCATCAGAAGAGGCTTCGGGCGGCGCGGGAGATTCCTTCGGCGCTCATCGGGTGCTGATCGGCGAAGGAGGCAAGGTCTCGGGCATCTAGCCCCCGTGCGA
>JAQTVU010000383.1 GCA_028706695.1 Mycobacterium sp. | reverse complement strand
TGACACGCTGTTCGAGCGCTCGGTGGGCCGCACCGACCTGTTCGGCGGCAGCGGTCGCGACCTGATGACCTCCATCGCCGGCAAGCTGCTGGTGCTCGAGGACAACACCGTGGTGTTCCCCGGGCACGGCAACGCCACCACGATCGGCGCCGAACGGCGGCTCAACCCGTTCCTCGAAGGCCTGTGACCGTGTCGGATTTCACGGCGCCCAAGGGTGTGCCCGATTACATCCCGCCCGACTCCGCGCAGTTCGTCGCGGTGCGTGACGGGCTGCTGGCCGCCGCCCGGCGGGCCGGCTACGGCGACGTCGAGCTACCGGTCTTCGAAGACACCGCCCTATTCGCGCGGGGGGTGGGCGAGTCCACCGACGTGGTGTCCAAGGAGATGTACACGTTCGCCGACCGGGGCGACCGATCGGTGACGCTGCGGCCCGAGGGCACCGCCGGGGTGGTGCGCGCGGTGATCGAACACGGGTTGGACCGCGGCGCGCTGCCGGTCAAGCTCTGCTACGCCGGGCCGTTCTTCCGCTACGAGCGCCCCCAGGCGGGACGCTACCGGCAGCTGCAGCAGGTCGGTGTCGAGGCGATCGGCGTCGACGACCCGGCGCTGGACGCCGAGGTGATCGCCGTCGCCGACGCCGGGTTCCGTGCGCTGGGCCTGGACGGGTTCCGGCTGGAGATCACCTCGCTGGGTGATGAGACCTGCCGCCCGCAGTACCGGGAGTTGTTGCAGGAGTTCCTGTTCGCGCTCGACCTGGATGAGGAGACGCGGCGGCGCGCCGAGATCAACCCGCTGCGGGTGCTCGACGACAAACGCCCCGAGGTGCGGGCGATGACGGCCGCCGCGCCGGTGCTGCTGGACCATTTGTCCGACGTCGCCAAGGCGCACTTCGACACCGTGCTGGCCCACCTGGACGCCCTGGGGGTGCCCTATGTCATCAACCCGCGCATGGTGCGCGGGCTGGACTACTACACCAAGACCACGTTCGAGTTCGTCCATGACGGCCTGGGGGCGCAATCCGGCATCGGCGGCGGTGGCCGCTATGACGGGCTGATGCGCCGGCTCGGCGGGCAGGACCTGTCCGGCATCGGGTTCGGGCTCGGTGTCGACCGCACTTTGCTGGCGCTGCGGGCCGAGGGCAAGCGCGCGGGGGCGACGTCGCGGTGCGACGTGTTCGCTGTGCCGCTGAGCGAGGCCGCCAAGTTGCGTCTGGCGGTGCTGGCGGCGCGGCTACGTGCCCGGGGGGTGCGTGTCGACATGGCCTACGGCGACCGCGGGCTCAAGGGGGCGATGCGCGCGGCCGACCGCTCCGGTGCGCGTTTCGCGCTGGTCGCCGGGGACCGCGACCTCGAGACCGGCATGGTCGGTGTGAAGAACCTCCTGACCGGCGAGCAGGTGCCGGTGGCGGAGGATTTGGTTGTCGACGAGCTCGTTGCCGGGCTGAGGCGCTGATCCGTCGTTGTCGTGCGAGCTGCGCCGGTCCCAGCCGAGCCGCGCCCGCGGTGGGTCGCCGACGGGTTCGCCGAGTGGCAAGAGCGCCGCGTGCTTAATCTAACTGCATGCGCCATATTGGGTTTCAGCCTGGGCGCGGGCGGCGAAGCGCACCGGCCCCTGCCTGTGGTGTGTCGAACATGAACGGAGTCATCGGATGAACGAAGACGACAGCTCGACGCCGGCGGTCAGCGGTCCGTTGTCCGACCGAGAGCGGGCGGATCTTATCTTGATGCGGGAGGAGGAACGGCTGGCGCGTGATTTGTACCGGCGGTTCCACCAGGCCTGGGGTGTGCCGGTCTTCGACAACATCGCCGCCAGCGAGCAGCGTCATTACGACGCGATCGGGCGACTGCTCGAGTACTACAACGTCCCCGATCCCTCGGTCGGGCAGCCCCCGGGCGTCTACGCCGACACGGAACTTCAAGACGCCTACGACGCGTGGCTCGCTCGCGGACTGTCCTCGGAGCCAGGGGCGTACGCGGTGGGCGTCGAACTCGAGACCGGTGACATCGCCGACTTGTCCGCGGCCTTGGACAGCAGCGATGAGACAGCAGTCCATCGGGTGTATGAAAACCTGCGTACCGCTTCGGGTAATCATCTGCGCGCGTTCGAAGCGGCGATATCGGGGCGCCCCATGGGCGGCGGCCGACGCTGGCGTAGGCGAGGCGGCCAACAGGGCGGGCACGGTCGCGGCGGTGGGCGCGGATGACACGACCGTCGGGCCGACCGGTGCGGCCCAGCGGCGGCACCGGGCGCCGAAGGCGTTCCCGATGTCAGATTCGCCGGACTCCTGCCGGCTGCTGCGACGAGTTTGTCAGCCTTGGATCAGACCGTATTCGATGAGTAGTTCGCCGATTTCGTTGTCGGTCATTTTGTTGACAAGGCGTTGACGCAGGATTTCCGGGATGGGGATGTCGATCTCTTTGCCGTCGCGCAAGTGCACGGCGGCGGCCAGGAGCCGGCGGATGTCGTAGGTGGAGTCGAACACCTCCGGCACGCCGCGGTCCACACCGAACAGCCGATAGGCGGCCTCCATGCCGGTGCGTACCGAGTACTCGGTGGTGAAGACGCAGTCGCGGGTGGTTTCGGCGAACTGGCCGATGAACCCGAAGTTCACGGCCCCCTCGGGAACCACGTCCGGGCGATCGCCGGCCGCGCGGGGCATGAAGAACGCGGTGACATAGGGCATCATCACCGGAACCGTCTTGGCGCCGGTAGCTGCCAGTCCGGCGATCTCGTCCTCTGGCACGCCCAGGTGATAGAGCCATTCCCGGGTAATCTCCTCACCGGTGCAGTCCTGCATCGGTTTGTCGACGTAGTTGCCGGGCACGTCGACGAACAGCGCATACAACCATGCAATGATCTGTTCAGGTGGCTGCTGCTTGAAGTGGGGCTGACGGTTGACCGTCCAGCTCAGCAACCAGTTCGAATCTCGTGCGGTCACGACACCGCCGGTGACGATCTTCCCGCTGAACGGATCTCGCCCGCAGATCTTGTGGATGTAGCGTGGGATCCGCCGATCCAGCGTGGTGACGGTGGCCGACTCCCATTTGGTTTTCGGGATGTGGGCACCGAACACGTCTGGGTGGCCGAAGCAGGGATCGTTGGCCGCGATGCGCCGCCACAGGTCCCAGGCCGGTGCCGGGCCGGTGTTGAGCACGGCGGGGGTGTGGTGGTCGCCGTTGTCGGAGTTTTCGGTCAGCGAACCGATGGTGGTCAGCACCAAATCGTCGGGTCCGAGGCCGACGCCGCCGGGCACGCCGTCGCGAATCCAGTGAATTCTGGTGGCCTGCTTGCGTTCCGCGTTGATGTCAAAGCCGATGTCGGTCACCTCGGTGTCGAAGTGAAACGTCACACCCTGCTGGAGCAGCCACCGGTAAAGCGGCAGGACCAGCGATTCGTACTGGTTGTACTTGGTGAATTTCAGCGCCGACAGGTCGGGCAGTCCGCCGATGTGGTGGATGAACCGGTGCAGGTAGAGCTTCATCTCCAGGGCGCTGTGCCATTCCTCGAACGCGAACATCGTGCGCCAGTAGAGCCAGAAGTTGCTGTCGAGGAAGTCGCGACCGAATACCTCGTTGATGCGCTTGTTCTCCATCTCCGCGCGCGAGGCGAGGAAGACCTTGACAATCTCCTTCTGCGCCTTGGCGTTCAGCGCGAACAAGCCGTCGGTCCGCGCATCCTGCCCGCGGTTGACGGTGGCCCGGCACAGGCTGTGGTTGGGGTCGTCCTTGTGGATCTACTGACGTTTTCGTGGGTTTGGTTTCATGCTGCTCGGCCGGGTAGTGCGGGGCAGAGGCCGCCGCGGGTGAGCATGGCCATGCCGATCAGTGCGTCCGGGCTGTGAAACCCGTAGGCACG
>JAQTVU010000382.1 GCA_028706695.1 Mycobacterium sp. | reverse complement strand
ATCGGGTCATGCGGTGAGTCGAACACCCGGTGCAGCGCCAGCGTCAACTCCACCACGCCCAGGTTGGGTCCCAGGTGTCCCCCGGTGACAGCCACCTTGTGGACGAGGAACTCGCGGATCTCGACGGCCAGGTCGCGAAGTTGCCGTTGGGACAGGTGCTGCAGATCAGCGGGCCCGCGGATCTGTTCGAGCATTCGATCAGTCTACGCAGATCGGCAGATCGTTACCGCCGGCGCGGGACGCCCGCGACGGGCCGAACGGCGCCGAGTCGTATTGTCGGCAGCATGCGCGCCGAGAACCTCGCCGACGACTTCCCGGTTGTGACCGCCGCCTCCGACGCCCTGCAGGCCGCGTGCCTGATCGCCGACCACCGCCTGCCCGGAATCGTCGTCACCGACGACGAGGGCAGACCCTCCGCGGTGTTGCCGGCCTCCCAGGTCGTGCGCTTCATCGTGCCCCGCTACGTGCAGGACGATCCGTCCCTGGCCGGCGTGCTCAACGAATCGATGGCCGACCGCGCGGCGGAGAAGCTGAGCGGAAAAACGGTCGGCGACATGCTGCCCGACCACCTGACCGACGTCCCGTGGGCCGACGCCGACGACACGATCATCGAGGTGGCCGCCGTGATGGCCCGTTCGCGAAGCCCGCTCATCGCGGTCGTCAAGAACGATAGGTTGTTGGGCGTGATCACCGCGTCCCGTTTGCTGGCCGCCGCACTCAGGCACTGAAACACCAGACTTGAACACACAGGAAAACCGATGAGCGTCATCGCCGCCGTCGTTTTCGTGTTCGCCTACGTGCTGATCGCCGGGGACCGCGTCAACAAGACCTTGGTGGCGCTGGCGGGCGCCGCGATCGTGGTCATGCTGCCGATCATCGGTTCCGATGACGTCTTCTACTCCCGCGACACCGGAATCGACTGGGACGTCATCTTTTTGCTGCTGGGCATGATGATCATCGTCAGCGTGTTGCGCCAGACCGGCGTTTTCGAGTACGTCGCGGTCTGGTCGGCCAAGCGCGCGCGGGGCTCGCCGCTGCGCGTCATGATCCTGCTGGTGCTGGTCACCGCCGTGGCGGCGGCCCTGCTGGACAACGTCACCACGGTATTGCTGATCGCGCCGGTGACCTTGTTGGTGTGTGAGCGGCTGGCGATCGGCGCGGCGCCGTTTCTGATGGCCGAGGCGTTCGCCTCCAACATCGGCGGCGCGGCCACCTTGGTCGGTGACCCGCCCAACATCATCATCGCCAGCAAGGCCGGACTGACGTTCGACGACTTCCTGACCCACCTGGCGCCGATCGTGGTGATCGTGATCATCGTCCTGATCGCGTTGCTGCCGCGGCTGTTTCCCGGTGCGTTCACGGTCGCTCCGGAGCGACTCGCCGACATCATGTCATTGGAAGAGCAGGAGGCCATTCGGGACCGCGGGTTGCTCATCAAGTGCGGCGTCGTCCTACTGGCGGTGTTCACGGGGTTCATCGCGCACTCGGCGCTGCACGTCGAGCCCTCACTGGTGGCATTGCTGGGCGCCGGCATCCTCGTGGTGTGGTCCAAGCTGAACCATTCCGACTACCTGTCCGGCGTCGAGTGGGACACGCTGCTGTTCTTCGCCGGCCTGTTCGTCATGGTCGGCGCGCTGGTGAAGACCGGGGTCGTCAGACAGCTCGCACACCTGGCGATCACCGCCACCGGCGGCAACACCACGGTCGCGACGATGGTGATCCTGGCCGCGTCGCTGGGCATCAGCGGCATCGTCAACAACGTCCCCTACGCCGCGACGATGACGCCCATCGTCGCCGACCTGGCCCCGGCCATGGTCGACCACGTCAACCCCGGCGTCCTGTGGTGGGCCCTGGCCCTGGGCACCGACTTCGGCGGCAACCTCACCGCCGTCGGCGCCAGCGCCAACGTCGTCATCCTGGGCATCGCCGGGCGCGCCCACAACCCCATCTCCTTCTGGGAGTTCACCCGCAAGGGCATGGTGGTCACGGCGGTTTCCTTGGCCCTCGCCGCCGGCTACCTGTGGCTGCGCTACCTGGCGTTCGGGTGAGCGAGCCTCCAGCCTAGCGGGTCAGCAGCGCCACGCATTCGGCGTGATGGGTCAGCGGAAAGGCGTCGAACACCCTGATCTGTTCGACGGCATAGCCTTGCCCACGGTACAGGCCGATGTCACGCGCGAAAGAGGCTGCCTCGCAACCGATGTGGACCACACGGGGCACCCCGGCGGCGGCCAGGAGCCCGATGACTTCGCGCCCGGCGCCCGTCCGCGGCGGGTCCAGCACCGCCACGTCGGCGCCGCTTCGCTGGGCCGCCAGTGCCCGCCGCACCGAATCGGTGAGGACTTCCACCTGCGGCAGATCGGTCAGTGCCGCGCGGGCCGCCCGCGTCGCCGCACGCGACGTGTCGACGGTCAGCACCCGTCCGGAGTCCCCCACCGCGTCGGCCAATCCGGCCGCGAAAACCCCTGCACCGCCGTAGAGATCCCACACGACCATTCCCGCGCCGGGCTGGGCCCAGTCGGTGACCAGCCTCGCGTAGACGCCCGCCGCATCGCGGTGCGCCTGCCAGAACGCCGTCACCGGCACCCGCCAGCTGCGGCCGTGGAGCCGCTGTATCGCCTCGTAGCTGCCCTCCATCACCTTGGTGGCCGTCCGGCCCGCCTGTCGTAGGGTGCTGACCACGTGGCGCTCGCCGTCGTCGTCGACAGCCACGTGCAGCTGCGCGGACGGCGTCAGGGCGGCCTGACGCAGGCCCTCGGGCAGCCCGTCGAGCATCCCGGCGGGCAGCTGCGCACAGCGCAGGTCGGCCACCAGCGTGTCGCTGTGGTAGCGGTGAAAGCCGGGCCGGCGGTCGGCGCCGACCTCCAGCCGGACCCGGGTGCGCCACCCGGTCGGGCCGGACTCAGACAGCGGTTCGGCCTGACCGCTCCAGTGGTGTCCGCCCAGCCGCTGCAACTGGTTGGCCACCACCTGCCCCTTGAACGCCAGTGCGGCCTCCGGCGCGGCGAACGCCAGGTCGCAACATCCGGCGCCGTCCACTCCGGCGATCGGGCACAGCGGCGCGGTGCGGTCGTCGGAGGGGTCGATCACCTCGATGACCTCGGCGTGCCAATAAGAACCGCGATCGGCGGTGACCCGCACCCGCACCCGCTCGCCGGGTAGCGCGTAGCGGACGAACACCACCCGCCCGTCGTGGCGCGCCAGGCAGCTGCCGCCGTTGGCGGGGGCGTCGGTCTGCAGCGTCAGCTCCAGGCCGGCCGGCGGCTTCGCTGGCTCCCTGCTCGCCCGCGGCTGCGGCGGCGGTTCGGTGCTCAATCGAAGATTCCCCGACGCGCGTCACCCGGCGCCGACTGCGGCTGCAGCGTCCGGAGTCGCTCCGATGAGCTCAATTGCCAGGGAACCGAAGTCACCATCACGTTGGGCATGAACAGCAACCGGCCCTTGAGCCGCAGCGCGCTCTGGTTGTGCAGCACATGCTCCCACCAATGACCGACCACGTACTCGGGGATGAACACCGTGACCACGGTACGCGGGGACTCCTTGCTGACCCGCTTGACGTAATCCAGCACGGGCCGGGTGATTTCGCGATACGGCGAGGCGATGACCTTCAGCGGCACGCTTATGTCGCTTTCCTCCCAATAGTGAACGAGCTCACGGGTTTCCGCGTCATCGACGCTGACCGTCACCGCTTCCAGCGCGTCGGGCCGGGTGGCGCGCGCGTAGGCCAGCGCGCGCCGCGTCGGCAGGTGCAGCTTGGAAACCAGCACCACGGCGTGATTGCGGCTGGGCAAGACGATGTCGTTCTCCTCGGCCGCGGCTTGCACCAACTCCCGGTTCACGGTGTTGTAGTGCTTGCGGATCATCTTCATC
>JAQTVU010000381.1 GCA_028706695.1 Mycobacterium sp. | reverse complement strand
CCCGCGAACACGGCGTCGACAACCTGCGGGTCCGCCGGGACCGGGGGTGTCAGGTCCTCCGGCGGTGCCGGGGGCATGGCCTGCGCGGGCGGCGCGGCGTCCTCGGGTGCGGCGGGCGGGGGGTCTGCGGGAGGAGGTGCATCCGGCGCCGGGGCGTCCGCGGGCTCCGGGGATTCCGCGGGCGGCGGGGCGTCGGGTGCTGGCTCCTCTGCGGGCGGTCCGGTCTCCCACGCTGTGGTCGTCAAACTCTCCCGCGGGGCCGGGCCCGACAGGCCGTGGCCGCATACCGGCCAGGCGCCACGACCCTGCGTGGCCAAGACATGCTCCGCGACGGCGATCTGCTGCTCCCGGGAGGCCATCTGGGCGGCCGGGGCGTACTGGCCGCCGCCGTGGGCGGCCCAGGTTCCCTGTGAGAACTGCAGACCACCGTGGTAGCCGTTGCCGGTGTTGATCGCCCAGTTGCCGCCGGACTCGCAACGAGCCACTTGATCCCATTCGCCGTCGGTGGCCGCGGCCGCCTGCCCGGCGAGGGCGATACTGCCGCCACCAAGGACCGTCCCGGTTAGGGCGATCTTGGCGACGTTGATGTTCGATGTAGTGGGCTTACGGTGCCGTCCACTCATACGCGCCGGATATTCCTCTCTGGTGACGCGCCTGCGAGGTCAGCTGTCGGGTTCGGGCCGGAGAGGCCACCCGGCCGCGTCGGACTCGACATCGAGCGACGACGGCTTCACCCTGAGGAGCCGGGAAGCGGCTCCGCTTCGGTCGTAGAGGACCGGTGGGTCCCCCGCCTCCATCCATGTTCGGTGGCCCCCCGCCTAGTGGATGGAGCGCGGCGCGATAGGGAGGGGAGGAACGCCGTTTAGCTTGGCTTGGCGAACCTCCGGGAGACGGTAGCGGGTTCCGTTGGAGTCGTCACGTCTAACGACACCGCGTGTTTCGCGGCAAGACATCTGTGAAAACCCCAGCGAAACTAGGTGTTTCCGCAGGTCAAACCGACCGAGATCGAAGCGTGTCCGGGCCGTTATTGTTCCGTTACGTGAGATTTGTCATAGCTGTCATCCGCCAGCAAACGGCGGTAGGACATCGACCGTGTCGCCCGTGCGCAGCACCGTGGCCGTGTCGCGAACCGCGATTCCATCGCGCAGGTAGGAGCACCGGCTCAATACGGCCGCCAGGGGGGATCCGCGGCCGGCAAGCCGGTTCGCCAACTCGGCCACGGTGGCGCCCGGGCGCAACACCACGGTTTCCGACTCCGCACCTGCCGCGGCGCGCGCGGCGGCGAAGTAGCGCACCGTCACCTGCACGCCGTCCGCCTCGGTGCGGGCCTGACTCATCGCGCTAGCCACCGATCGCGCTCATCGGGCGGGTCGGCTGAATGAAATCGGGGTCGTTGATGCCGTGGCCGGCGGGCTTACCCCACATCGCCGCCCGCCACGCCGCCTCGATCACGTCATCGTCCGCACCGCCGCGCAGCAGCCCCCGAAGGTCGGTCTCCTCGGCGGCGAACAAGCAGCTGCGGACCTGGCCGTCGGCCGTCAGCCGGGTGCGGTCGCACGTCGCACAAAAGGCGTGCGATACCGACGCGATGACACCGAACTTTCCGGCGGGCGTGTCGGGGCCGGTGTCGACGACCCACAGCTCGGCCGGAGCCGAACCGCGCGGCGCCGGGTCCGGCTGCAGCCGGAAGTGTGGACGCAGCGCGGCCAGCACGTCGTCGGCCCCCAGGGTGGTCTCGCGGCGCCACCGATGCCCGGCGTCCAGCGGCATCTGCTCGATGACCCGTAACTGATAGCCATGCCGCAGGCAGAACCGCAACAGCTCGACGACATCCTCGCGGCCGGTCGCCGGATCCAGCACGGCGTTGACCTTGACCGGCGCCAGGCCGGCCTCCTTGGCGGCGGCCAATCCGGCCAGCACGTCGCCGAGCCGGTCCCGCCGGGTGATGGCCGCAAAGCGGGTCCGGTCCACGGTGTCCATCGAGACGTTGACCCGGTCCAGGCCCGCCTCGGCGAGCGCACGAGCCCGCCGCTCCAACCCCACGCCGTTGGTGGTCAGCGAGATCTCGGGCCGGGGTCGCAGACCGGCCGCCACGCTCACCATCTCTGCCAGGTGCGGCGCCAGCAGCGGCTCGCCGCCGGTGAACCGCACACTGGTGACTCCGAGCCGGGTGACGGCGACGCGCAACAGCCTGACCAGCTCCTCGGGCCGCAGCAATTGCTCCCCCGGCAGCCAGTTCAGGCCCTCGGCCGGCATGCAGTAATTGCACCGCAGATTGCAGCGGTCGGTCAGCGAGACCCGCAGGTCGGTGGCGACTCGGCCGTAGGTGTCGATCAGCGGGCCCCTGGTCGGCGCATGGGCCGTCTGGTCTTCCGCGCGGCCGGGCACCACCGGCACACCCAGTGCGGTAAGGGTCATGCGGGCACCCGCGCGAATCGGCCCGGCGCACCGACCGGAACGATCTCCTTGCCCAGCGGCATCGGCGACACCGGTATCGGCTTGAGGTGGGCCAGCGCCAGCGGTATCCCGACGATGCCCGCCATGGCCGCCGCGCTCACCAAATGACCGACCGCCAGCCATAACCCGAACAGTGTCCCGGTCGCCGTCGGCTTGTCGACGAGCGTGCGGCCGAACGGCCACAACGCATACGAGGCGATGCGCGGCGATGCGAAGCCGAACGGGATGGTGACGACGAGCAAGAAGCACAGGAGCGCCGCCACAAGGTAGCCGAGCGCCATCCAGAGGCCGCCCAATAGCAGCCAGATGACGTTCAGGATCAGGCGCATCTTTCCTCCGTGGTACCGCCAGCCTACCCAGTCGCGAATACGCGGAGTGCTCCTAGGGCAACCATCCGAGTAGGATCGGGGTCCGACATCGCGTCCTGCGCAGGCGGGACGCTTCTTGCGTTGTTTATCTAGGGATCCATCAGACAAGCAGGTGAGACCAGTGCCGACCGGCAAGGTTAAGTGGTACGACTCCGAGAAGGGGTTCGGCTTCCTGTCGCAGGAGGACGGCGAGGACGTGTACGTCCGCGCGTCGGCGCTGCCCGCGGGTGTCGAGGACCTCAAAGCGGGCCAGCGGGTGGAATTCGGGATCGCCTCCGGCCGGCGCGGGCCGCAGGCTCTGAGTCTCAAGCTCATTGAGCCGCCGCCCAGCCTCACCAAGACTCGCCGTGAGGCGTCTGTGGAGCACAAGCACAGCCCCGATGAGCTGCACGGCATGGTCGAGGACATGATCACGCTGCTGGAGAGCGCCATACAGCCCGAGCTGCGTAAGGGGCGCTATCCGGACCGCAAGACGGCTCGGCGGGTTTCCGAGGTGGTCAAGGCCGTGGCCCGGGAACTCGACGCCTAGCACTGGACACGGCGTCCCCCATCGCGCAGGGCGGCGCACCGAGCCGCGGCACCGACTAGATCGCCACGCGCGGCACCGCGCACGGCGGGTGGCCGGCAGAGCCGGATCGGTGCCGCCCGGTCAGCGCCCGCGTGTGCCCGGGGCTGTCCGGGTTGGTGAGGCAGCGGCTGGCCGCCGGGCACGGCGCACAACCCACCGCCGGGACGCCGACGCGCGGCGGCCGATGGTCACCAATGCTTGGGACCAATGCCTCCTGACCACACCTCACCGGGGCTCTAAGGTCGGAGATCTCAACCGAACTCTCAGGGACGGGGTTTTCAATTGTCCAGTGCGCTAACGGATCCGGGAATCGTCGTCGGCGTCGATGGGTCTCCGGATTCCTGCGCGGCGCTGCGGTGGGCCGCGCAGGAGGCCATCATGCGCAACGTGGGGCTGACCCTTGTGCACGCCGCGGCGGCGCTGCCGGGCCCGTCACGGGTGGTGGAATGGGCGGGGCAATCCGTTGCGGCCGAATTC
>JAQTVU010000380.1 GCA_028706695.1 Mycobacterium sp. | reverse complement strand
TTCGCTTGTTGGGCATCCTGTTCCCGCCGAGGACTTCCACCCTCCTCACGGTCGGCCTACCAGGCGAGTGCCGAAGCATCCGCCCGGACCCCGACGGGGTTTCCACGTTCCGCACACCCGAGTCACGGCCGGATTGGGTGCCCTCTTTACCCCGAGACCACACGGTGCTCACCGACCGGTCCAATCCCTCCGGCCGTCGCGCGCCCCCTCTTCCAGGGGCCAGGTCCTATCGCCCCGGTCCACATCCCATCTCCCGAAGCCATCCATTACGAGGCGTCGTCAAGGGTTCACTCACGTTCACCGCCCGGCCTTCTCCCCGGCCCGGTCATCCCCGGATGGAACAAGGACAGCCTTGGGCACACTCCCCGGGCTCCGCACCCCGCAGACCAGGAGCCTGCAGCGCACGCCGAGGCGGGAGACGGGCATCGAGCACTTGCCCGGAACTACCGCACGACCGACATCGCCGCACCTCCTATCCAGCAGTTCACTCGTTGGTGTGCGACCTCGTGTCGCACGATCGGGCTGGACATGAGCAGGTTCCCCACACCCGAGCACCTGGTCTCCTGGGCCAAACTGTGTCCACGCACCATCCAGTCCGGTCCCATCAGCCGTGGCGGCAAGACCGGCAAAGGCAACCCCTACCTCAAAGGGGCGCTTGGCGAGGCCGCCGCCGCGGCCGCGAAAACCAACACCTTCCTCGGCGAACGCTACCGGCGCATCGTCAAACGCCGCGGCAAACTCAAAGCGCTGGTCGCGGTCGCCCGCTCCATCCTGGTCATCATCTGGAACATGCTCAACGACCCCACCGCCCGGTTCCGCGACCTCGGCGCCGACTACCACGCCACCCGGATCAACACCGAACGCAGAACACGCAACCACGTCACGCAGCTAATGGCGATGGGCTACCGCGTCACCCTCGAACCCGCCGCCTGACCCAAATCTGCATCCGCACAACACGACCCGGCTCGACAAGCTCAGCGGGGCGCCTTGGGCCTGCCCACTCACCTTGGTATTTTCCCCCACTCACCTTGGTATTTTCCGGTTTACCGCGCGCAGTGCCCTGCCGCATACCGGCGCCTGCTCGGCCACAATATGCGGATGCGCAAGGTCCTTGTCGGTGTGGCGATGGCGATCGCCGTCGCCGGAATTGTCGTCGGCGCGATCGGCGTGGACTACGGCGCCAGCATCTACGCCGAATACCGGTTGTCGACCAGCGTGCGCAAAGCGGCGAATCTGGGCTCGGACCCCTTCGTCGCCATCCTGGCCTTCCCGTTCATACCGCAGGCGATGCGCCGCAACTACAGCGAGCTGGAGATTAAGGCCAATGCGGTCGACCATGCGATGACCGGCAAGGCCACGTTGGAAGCGACCATGCATTCCGTCGACCTGAGCTACGCGTCCTGGCTGATCAGACCCGATGGGAAGCTCCCGCTCGGCGAGCTGGAGAGCCGCATCATCATCGATTCGGTGCACCTGGGCCGCTACCTGGGGATCAGCGATCTGATGGTTGATGCACCGCTCCGGGAAACCAACGACGCCACCGGCGGAACCACCGAATCGGGGATTTCCGACAGCCATGGCCTGGTGTTTACCGGCACCCCCAAATCGGCGGGTTTCGACCGTCGGGTCAGTGTCTCGGTGGACTTGTCCATCGCCCCCGAAGATCAGGCGACGGTGCTGTTCACTCCCACCGGCGTGCTCACCGGGCCGGACACCGCCAACCAGCCGGTTCCCGACGACAAGCGAGATGCGGTGCTTCATGCCTTCAGCACCCGGCTGCCCCACCAGAGGCTTCCATTCGACGTGGCACCGCAAACCGTGGGGGCGCGTGGCTCGGATGTCATCATCGAAGGCATTACCTACGGAGTGACGGTGACGCTGGAAGAATTCAAGCAATCGTGAGCCCCGGCGACGATGCAGCGACGATGCAGAGCGGGCGACGCAAAGATGCGAGTGCCGATGGCAACGATGATCGTCGCGATCGTGGTTGGCCGTCGTGGCAGCGCTTGCGGCATGGATGTTGACCCGGCGCTCCGCGAGCGCGCGGCAAGCCGCACTTCCGCCACCTAGGACGTCGTGTGCGGGCGACAGTCTTAGACTCGTTGCCGTGGTGCTGTTCTTCGAGATCATGCTGGTAGCGACGGTGGTGCTCATCTCCTGGTTCGCGCTGTACGTGCTGTACCGGCTCATCACCGACGAATCGTGAGCTGCGACGGAGGCCAGCGCGGATCGGCGGAACCTGGGGGCTTCGGCGACCGCGCGATGGCGGCCGCCACCGAACGCGCCAAGCTGACCGCCGGCCGCAACATTCCCGCCTTCGACGACCTGCCGGTTCCCGCCGACACCGCGAACCTGCGTGAGGGGGTGAACCTCAATGACGCGCTGCTGGCACTTTTGCCGCTGGTCGGGGTGTGGCGCGGGGAAGGCGAGGGCCGCGGCCACGACGGCGACTACCGGTTTGGCCAGCAGATCGTGGTCTCGCACGACGGCGGCGATTACCTGGTCTGGGAAGCCCGGTCGTGGCGGCTCAGCGCCACAGGGGACTACCTGGAACGCGGCTTGCGCGAGACGGGGTTCTGGCGCTTCGTCAACGATCCCGACGACCCGAGCGAGTCGCAGGCGATCGAGTTGCTGCTGGCCCACTCGTCCGGTTACGTCGAACTGTTCTACGGGCGGCCGCGCACGCAGTCGTCATGGGAGTTGGTGACCGATGCGCTGGCTCGAAGCCGGTCGGGCGTGTTGGTCGGCGGCGCCAAACGGCTGTACGGGATCGTCGAAGGCGGCGATCTTGCCTACGTCGAAGAACGGGTGGATGCCGACGGTGGCCTGGTGCCGCATCTGTCGGCGCGGCTGTCTCGGTTCGCCGGATAGTGCCCCGTAGGGACTGCCTCCAGACATGCAGCGGCCCCCGAGCAAAGCTCCGGTTGGACAGACCGGGTACTCGGGGGCCGGGTGACTGCGTGGGATTCGCCAGCGCCTTGACGGTAGTTCTTCCGGGCCAAAGCGGCTAGCGCGTAGCCACCTCACATGTCCATAAAGCTATCAATTTTCCGGACCACCTCCTTCCTTGTGTACGGCCGACCGTACCCGCAATTCGGCCCGCCGACGACACAACTCGCGGGGTTCTCTCTCTCTCACGAAAATTAGGTGACCACCGCTGGTGAGCACTGGTAGGGGTAACCCGCCAGCGGTGTCGACGGGGTTCGCGAGCCCATGTGTGTGGTTATGCGGTGTCGGCCAGGGGTTCCAAGGTGACCCGGTAGCCCAACGATTCGAGTTGTCCGATCGCGCGCGCCTTGGTCTTGGCTGGAATACGGCGGGTGAAGTAATCGGCGCCGGGATCGCGGTAGAAGTCGCCGTTGCGCAGCATGTTCCAGGCCGCGACTAGCAGCGCGTGTTCGACGGCGACGACCGCTTTCATCGGTCCGCGGCGGTAGGCGATCCGGTTGTACTTGGCGTTGAAGTAGGTGTTCTTCGACCGGCTCGCCGATAAGGCGGCGACTCCGAGCGCGCCTTTGAGGTAGCGGTTGCCGGGACGCGTCTTGGTCGACTTCACCCGCCCGGCGGATTCGTTGGATCCCGGGGCGGTGCCGGCTCAGGAGGCCAGATGGCCGGCGGTCGGGAACTGAGTCATATCCCCGCCGGTTTCGGCGATGAACACCTCAGCCACGCTCCGGGAGAAGCCCGGGATACTGACCAGCAGCTCCCGGGCCGCGCGGAAAGGTTGCATGGACTCCTCGATGCGAGACGAGAGCCGTTCGATGTCGGCGGTGTGGGCGTCGATACGGTCGAGGAACAGCCGTGCCATGAACGCGTGGTGGGCGGTGAAGTGTCCGTGCAAGGCCTCGGTCAGCTGCGGGATCTTGTTGCGTA
>JAQTVU010000379.1 GCA_028706695.1 Mycobacterium sp. | reverse complement strand
CGCGACGTCGACGCTGGCCCGCGACACCGTGTTCGCCGCGTTCATGATCACCACGAACGGTATCGCGGGCTTGTCGCTGTTGCTCGGTTCCCGTCGGTACGGCGTCACCCTGTTCAACGCCGACGGCAGCGGCGCGGCGCTGAGCACGCTGACCACGCTGGCGACGCTGAGCCTGGCGTTGCCCACGTTCACCACCACCCGGGACGGGCAGGAGTTCTCACCCGGCCAGTTGGCCTTCGCCGCGGTCGCCTCGCTGACGCTCTACCTGCTTTTCGTCTTCACCCAGACCGTGCGGCACCGTGACTTCTTCCTGCCCGTCAGCCAGCGGGGCCAGACGTCGTTTTTGGAGGACGAGAGCCATGCGGAGCCGCCTACCACCCGCGCGGCCCTGATCAACCTGGGGATGCTGCTGGTGGCGCTGGTCGCGGTGGTGGGCCTGGCCGAGCGGGAGTCACCGCCCATCGAGCGTCTGGTGTCGGCGGCCGGATTCCCGCAGTCATTCGTCGGGGTGGTGATCGCGACGCTGGTGCTGCTTCCCGAGACGCTGGCGGCGGCGCGGGCGGCCCGGCAGGGCCGCATCCAGACCAGCCTCAACCTTGCCTACGGCTCGTCGCTGGCCAGCATCGGGCTCACCATCCCGGCGATCGCGCTCGCCTCCATCTGGCTTCGGGGACCGTTGCTGCTGGGGCTGGGCGCCACCCAGTTGGTGCTGTTGGCGTTGACCGTGGTGATCAGCGTGCTGACCGTGGTGCCCGGGCGGGCGACCCGCCTGCAGGGCGAGGTGCATCTGGTGTTGCTCGCCGCCTACCTGTTTCTGTCGGCGATCCCCTGAGCGGCGGCGCTACTTCGGCGACCGCGCGCGCAACGTCTCCAGCGCCCTGTCGGCGTGGGTGTCCATGCTGAACTCGTTGGCGATCACGTCAAGCACGGTGCGGTCGGTGTCGATGACGAACGTCGTGCGTTTGACCGGCACCAACTTGCCCAGCAGCCCCCGCTTGACGCCGAACTGCCGGGCGACGGCGCCTTCGGCGTCCGATAGCAGCGGGTAGTCCAAGCGCTGTGTCTCGGCGAATTTGGCTTGTTTGTGGACGGGGTCGGCGCTGATGCCCACCCGCTTGGCCCCCACCGAGGCGAATTCTGCGGCCAGGTCGCGGAAGTGACAGGCTTCCCTGGTGCAGCCGGGCGTCATCGCCGCGGGGTAGAAAAACAGCACCACCGGCCCCTCGGAAGGCTCCGAAAGCAGGGCGCTGAGCTTGCGCGGCGTCCCCGTCTGGTCGGGCAGCTCGAAGTCCGCGACGGTCTCACCGGGTTTCATGGCCGCCAGGCTACGCCCGCGAGCGTAACGTCACGGCGAAAAATCGGCCCGAGAATCGCGGTGGCGTTACGCTGGCGGCCCCCAGCAACGAGTCTGCAAGGATGGTGCGGTGCACGACCACCTCGCCGCCACCACCTCACGGGAGGCGTTTCGCCGGCTCGCGGCGGAACACCGCGTGGTCCCGGTGACCCGCAAGGTCCTCGCCGACAGCGAAACACCCCTGTCGGCCTACCGCAAACTCGCCGACAACCGGCCCGGCACGTTCCTGCTGGAATCCGCCGAGAACGGCCGATCCTGGTCGCGGTGGTCGTTCGTCGGCGCCGGCGCCCCGTCGGCGCTTACCGTGCGCGGCGGCGAGGCGGTCTGGCTGGGGGCCGTCCCCCGGGACGCGCCCACCGGCGGCGACCCGCTGCAGGCGCTGCGGGCCACACTGGAACTGCTGGCCACCTCGGCGCCCGGCCGGATCGAGCCGGGGCTGCCGCCGCTTTCCGGCGGCATGGTCGGCTTCTTTGCCTACGATCTGGTGCGGCGCCTGGAACGCCTGCCCGAGCTGGTCGTCGACGACCTGCGGCTGCCGGACATGCTGTTGCTGCTGGCCACCGACCTGGCCGCGGTCGACCACCACGAGGGCACCATCACGCTGATCGCCAACGCCGTGAACTGGAACGGCACCGATGAGCGGGTCGATGAGGCCTACGACGACGCGGTCACCCGCCTGGACGTGATGACCCGGGCGTTGGGCAAGCCGCTGCCGTCGACGGTGGCCACCTTCAGCAGGCCCGGGCCGCGATACCGCGCGCAGCGCAGCGTCGAGGAGTACGGCAAGATCGTCGACTACCTGGTAGAGCAGATAGCCGCCGGGGAGGCGTTCCAGGTGGTGCCGTCGCAGCGCTTCGAGATGGACACCGGGGTCGCCGCGATCGACGTGTACCGGATGCTGCGGGCCACCAACCCAAGCCCCTACATGTATCTGATGCATGTGCCGAAAGGCGATGGCACAACGGACTTTTCGATCGTCGGTTCCAGCCCCGAGGCGCTGGTCACCGTCAGCGACGGCTGGGCGAGGACGCATCCGATCGCCGGAACCCGGTGGCGCGGGCGGACCGAGGAAGAAGACCAGCAGCTGGAATGCGAGCTGCTGGCCGACGAAAAGGAACGCGCCGAACACCTGATGCTGGTCGACCTCGGCCGCAACGACCTGGGCCGGGTCTGCATCCCGGGCACCGTCCGCGTCGAGGATTACAGCCACGTCGAACGCTACAGCCACGTGATGCACCTGGTGTCCACGGTGACCGGGATGCTGGGCGAGGCCCGCACCGCCCTGGATGCGGTGACGGCCTGCTTCCCGGCCGGCACGCTGTCGGGCGCGCCCAAGGTGCGGGCCATGGAGCTGATCGAAGAGGCGGAGCAGACGCGCCGCGGCCTCTACGGCGGCGTGGTCGGCTACCTCGACTTCGCCGGCAACGCCGACTTCGCGATCGCCATCCGCACCGCGTTGATGCGCGACGGCACCGCCTACGTCCAGGCCGGCGGTGGGGTGGTGGCCGACTCCAACGGCCCCTACGAGTACACCGAGGCGACCAACAAGGCGCGGGCGGTGCTGAACGCGATCGCCGCCGCCGAGACGCTGACCGCCCCGGATGCGACATGACCGGTGACCGGCGGGCCGCCCGGCCGGCGATCCGGATCGCGCAGGGGTTGCTGGTCGTGGCCGCGGGGGGGCTGTGGACGGCGTCGCGCCTGCCGTGGGTTGAGGTCCGCTCGTTCGACCGGCTGGGCCCGCCCCGGACGGTGACTTTGTCCGGCGCGGCATGGTCGACGGCGCTGCTGCCGCTGGCGCTGCTGATGCTGGCCGCGGCCGTCGCGGCGCTCGCCGTGCGCGGATGGGCCCTGCGGGCGCTGGCCGGGTTGCTGGCGGCGGCCAGTCTGGCGGTCGGCTATCTCGGCGTCAGCCTGTGGGCGGTCCCGGACGTCGGGGCGCGGGGAGCCGAATTGGCGCACCTTCCGGTGCTGACGCTGGTGGGAAGCGCTCGGCAGTACTGGGGGGCGGGACTGGCCGTGGCCGCGGCCGCGGCCACCCTGATCGCGTCGGTTCTGCTGATGCGGTCGGCGTCGAAGCTCGGGCCGGACCGCTTGGGCGCAACGAAATACGCGGCGCCCGCCACGCGTCGGTCGATTGCGCTACGCGAAAGCGGCGAGGCCGCCATGCTGGAGGGGCCGGAGACACCGGAGATGTCGGAACGAATGATCTGGGATGCGCTTGACGAGGGCCGAGACCCCACTGATCGGCCCCGCGGGTCTGACACCAAGGGTCGGTGACGAACCGGGTGCCCAGGGCCGCTACCCTTCAGGGACGTCGCCGGGGTCGGCTGTACGCCGCAGTGACAACCGGGTGACGGCGGGTGACAGCCGGGTGACGGTAGGTGACAGCCGGGTGATGGCGGGTGACGGCGGGAAGGAAACGTCAGGTATGAGTTCGGCAACCGTGCTCGACTCCATCCTCGAGGGAGTCCGGGCCGACGTTGCCGCGCGTGAAGCCCTCATCAGCCTGTCGGAGATCAAA
>JAQTVU010000378.1 GCA_028706695.1 Mycobacterium sp. | reverse complement strand
CCACGTTGGCGGAGTTGACCGAAGTCGGGTACGGCGGTCTGACCATGGAAGGGATTGCCGCTCGCGCCCACACCGGCAAGGCGGCATTGTACCGGCGCTGGTGCAGCAAACGTGATTTGGTGCACGCGGCGTTGGTCTTCGCTCTGCCGAAGTTGCCCGAGGCGCGCTCCGGGCGGTCCGCCAGAGCGCGTCTGCTGACGGTTTTCACCGCACACCGTGACATCCTGGCCGGTAAGACCCGCTTCCCGGGCCTGCGCATCATCGGCCAGCTCGTCCACGAACCCGAGCTGCGGGCCATCTTCGCCGACGCCGTGGTGGGTCCCCGCCTGCAACTCGTCGAGTCGATCCTGGCGGCCGCCGTCGAGGCGGGTGAGATGGACCCAGCCACCGTCACGCCGTTCACCGCACGCGTCGGGCCGGCCCTGATCAACCAGCAGTTCCTCCTCACCGGCTCGCCGCCGACCCGGCGGGAGCTGTCGCTGATCGTCGACACCGTGATCCCGCCCGGGCCGTGCGCGGACTGACCGCGGGGCGGGCTACAGCATTCCGGCGACGTCGAAGCCGGCCGCGAGGCTCTGATCGAAAATGCCCTCGACGCCGCCGAGAGCGTGGGACCCGTCGAACACCTGCGTCGAGCTGCCGGTCAAGAAGCGCGCCGCGTCGAGCGCCGGCGTCGACGCGCCACCCAGCAGGCTGTTCACCGATTGCTGGCCGGTGAGCACGCTCAGGTTGGCGACGTTGAAGAGCCGGTCGAGCGCGCCGTTGAACGCGTTGTCGACGCCGAAGGTGCTCGTCTCCCAGGCCTCCTCGCTGGTCAGCAGGTGGGCGTCGAAGGCGGTCTCCATGGCGCCCAGGTTGCTGACAAATTGGAGCTGGGCCGTGCCCAACTGCTGCAACGCGGCGACCGGTCCGGCCACCAATGCCGTCCCGATAGGGGTGAGCCCGCCGGTCAGCGACCCGTTGAGCAGCCCGCTCAGCGTGGCCTGGAATCCGGCCCCGGACATTGCGGCGGTCAACGCCGCCTGCAAGGCCCCGTTGCCGGTCAACGCGTTGACCGCCGCGCCGACCACATTGAGATCGAACAACAGTTTGTCGTCCAGGGCGAACATCAGACCGCCGAGCGCGCCGCCGCCGATCAAGTCTCCCGGCGGTCCGACCATCAGGCCGGGGAAGAGCCCGCCCGGGCCGGTCGCAGCGAACGGCGCGCCCAGCAGGGTGTTGACGCCCGCCTCCCCGGTGCCCAGCAGCGAGTTCCAGAAGTTGTACACGCTGTTGAGGACGCCGTTGCCCAGGTTGCCGAACAGCGCCAGCTCGAAGCCCTGTTCCTGGGCGACCAGGGCCGCGTTGAAGCCGAGCTCGGCGTTGAGCAACGAGCTGTTGAACGCGGTTTCCATCGTCTGCAGCTGAGTCAGGAAGGCGGTCGGCGAGGCGGCCGTCAGCAAGGTGTGCCACGGTGCGGCCAAGCTCGACAGCAGCGCGGGCGCCCCCGACAGGCTCGCGCCGAGACCGGTGGTCAAGTAGGCGGTCGCCTGGGCGCCCATCGCGGTGAGCCCGCCGACCACGTCGGCGCCCAGCCCGGCGTTGAGGCCCAGGAAGTTCGCGACCGCGGCGATGTCGCCACTCAGGCCGCCTGTCATCGCGGGCAGCGCGGTGGCCAGGCCCGGCATCCCGGCGGCCAAGGTCCCCGTCAACCCGGTCAGGCCGTTGAGCCCGGCAGTCATGCTGGTCGACAGCGTCGCACCGGTCTGTGTCAGCGTCGCCAGTCCGCCGTTGACCTCGGTGCTCAGGAACGCACCAAGTGGCGCCAACCCGGACAGGCTGCCCCCGAAGCTTCCCGACACGGCGGCGTTCAGCCCAACGCTCAGCTGCGAGATGTCGGCCATGAGGCTGGCCTCCAGGCCAGACAGCCCGCCGTTCAGGTCCACCCCCAGGGCCGGAACCGCGCTCGCCAGCGTCGGCACGACACTGGCCTCGGCGGCGGCATAGGTGCCGGCGCCGCCGATCAGCGTGTCGACGAACTGCTGGTGAAACGCGGCCGCCTGCGCGCTCAGCTGTTGATATCCCGCCGCGTGCGTGGAGAACAGGGCGGCGATCTGCGCCGACACCTCATCGGCGGCGGGGGGCAGCACACCCACAGTCATCGCCGCGGCCGAGGTGTTGGCCGAGCCGATCATCGAACCGATATTTGCCAGGTCCGATGCCGCCGCGGCCATATCGTCCGTCACCGCGATCAGAAACGACACACTAACCTCCCCATCTCAGTGACAGCGCCACACGACTTCGATGTCTCGGCCAGACCGGGCGGACGTCGCGATGGTGTGGAGCGTATCGAACACGCCGCGCGAAAACGCCCGTTTGCGCAAATATTTCTCACGGCCTGGTCTTGACCCATTGGCCGGCGTCGCCGACGATCCCCACCGGGACCGCGCCCGACAGGCTGACGTTGCGGACGCTGGGTCCGGCCGCAACGATGGTGGTGTCCTGCAGGATCGGCAGCACGGTCCACATGTTCCACAGTCGCGGTTCGACCGCGGCGATCACGTCGTTGATGTTCTCGGTGCCGTTGAGCGCGGCCTCGATCCTCGGTTGGATGCTGCGGTCGCATATCCCGGTGAGATTGGACGGCGCCCGCACCAGCGCCCCGGGATCGGGCTGGGTCGGTGCGGGCGCCGTCGTGCCGGTATCGGACCCGGCGGTCGGCGTCGCCCCGGCCGGCGCGTCCGCCGGAGCATTGCGGAGGAGTATCTGCGTCGACTGCAGCGCGGGACAGCCGTACCGCGACTCCAGCAGCGTCGCCAGGTTTCCGCCGGCCTCGTGCCAGCCGACGATCGCGTCCACCCGGTTGTCGTTGAGGGCGTCACGGTAGAGCGTCGCCGGGTCCAGCGCGAGCACCGTCGCGGCGATGCCGACATTGCGCAACTGGTCGGCGGCCGTGCTGGCCACCGCCACCGAGGTGGGGTCGTTGGCCGCCACTCCGATGACGAGCGACAACTGTTGGTGATCCTTACTGATCCGGCCGCGGATGACTTCCGGCGGTCCGGTGCTGGCCGGGGTCGGCGCCGGCGAGACCGAGGTGTTGTTCTCGACACGGTACCCGGATTCGGTCAGCAAACTCAGCGCCGAGCCGGTGGTCATCGCCGGCGGCGCCGTCGGCTCGTAGCCCGGGTCGCTCGGTGCGCGGATCTGCGCCTGGTCCAGCGTGACGGTGTTGTCGCTGCCGGCGCCCACGGCCGCGAGCAGGTCGACATCGAGCAGCCCCAGGATCGCCTTGCGGACCTGCGCGTCGGCCAACTTGGGTTGGCTTGCGCGCAGCGTGAGCTGCATGACGCGGGGCGTGACGATGCGGGCGGTCCGCACATCGGGGATCGCCGACAACTGCGCGAAGGCCGCGGACCCGCCGTGCACCTGGGCGACCTGGGTGTCGCCGTTGCGCACCGAGTCGGCCAGCGCTGCCGGCGCGCCGGCCCGTCGGAACAGGATGAGCGCCGGTTTGGCCGGCGGACCCCAGTAGCGGTCGTTGCGGGCGATCAGGATTTCGTCGCGCTGCGGATCGATGTTCTCCACCCGGAACTGCCCGCCGGTCACCGGCAGCGCCCGGGTCAGCCCGGCGGTGAAACCACCCGGCACGTCCTTGACGATGTGCGCCGGCAGGATGTCGCTGAACAGCTCTTTCCACGCCGGATACGGCTGGGAGAAGGTGACCACCGCCTGCTTGCCGCCGTCGAGCGATTGCACGCCGGTGATCAGGTCGTATCCGGCCGGATCGACCACTCCCGGCTGGCTGACCATCTGCCGCCACAGATACCAGAAGTCGTCGGCGGCGATGGGCGCGTTGTCCGTCCACTGCGCCTCGGGCCGAATCTTGTAGGTCACCGTGAACGGGTTCTG
>JAQTVU010000377.1 GCA_028706695.1 Mycobacterium sp. | reverse complement strand
GGGGCTCCGGTAGCGGGGATGTGGTGTCCATCTGCTACCGCGAGCCCTGTGCTATGTCATTGATCGACACGCAATCGTTATCACACTGTTACCATTAGTCACTCGAGTCCCACAAGTTTGTGAACAGGCTCTAAGACGATCGAAGTCACGGAAGAACGGGTCGAACCTCAGCATCGTCATCGCCTCCCTACTCCCAATGCCGGGGTTTATCTCCTGCTTCTGCCACAAAAAATCTATGGCAGCACCGATATATTCCCACCAGTCCTGTGCCGCCGGCCGGGCGGGCCGGAGGCTAGTCGGTGCAGTCCAAGCAGATCATCGCCCCGTCCCGGTGGCCGGCCAGCCGGCTGCGATGCTGCACCAGAAAGCAACTCGAACACGTGAATTCGTCGCGCTGCTTGGGAACGAACCGTATCGACAGCTCCTCGGCGGACAGGTCGGCTCCGGGCAACTCGAAGGATTCGGCCAGTTCCGCATCGTCGACGTCGACCTCGGGCGGCGGCACCGGTGCGCGCCGGGCTGCGACATCTTTGAGCGCGTCGTCGTCAGGGTCATCGGTATCTGGGCACCGTAGCGCGTCGTAGTCGATTGTCATCGTTTCACCCCCTGTCGTTTCACCGCCATCGTAGGCTGGCAGCAAACGGAAAGTCTGCAATGCGCGGCGGCCGACGTGTGCCTCACGGTGCCGAAAACCCGTGCTATCACTCGTCTTGGCAGCACAGTGAGCGCCTGTGACTCGCAGCGTTCGTCTGCAGCGCAAATAGCTCACCTTCGGCGCGAACGCGGCAACCAGCTGTTTCAGCCGCCCCGGGACCACCCAGGCGACCATGGGGCAGACTCGCCTAGATCGAGATACGCGGGCCCGGACGTCGTGGTCGATAATGTCCGGAGCCATGTTCAAGAGTTGATCTGGATACCGGCGAGATGCAGGACGTGACAACCGTGGTAAGAGACCAGTGACCGACGTCGACAGCAGGCGGCGAGGCCGCGATCAGATCAGGGCCGTGGTGGCCGCTCACGGCGCGTTCACCCGAGCGGCCGTGGAAGCCGCACAGTTGATGACCGCCAAGGACCGGAGAAATTTCGCGGCGCACCTGGACCGTCATCGGGCCGAGCTCAACGTGGCGATCGGCGAATTCGGGCTATGGGCAGAGAGTTTCGGTGACTGGGCGCGCGTCGACGTTGCCGACGCGATACATCCGCCGGTTACCAGCCGGCCCCCGGCGCTGACGACGCCGGATCGGATCGGCTCGGACCTGTTGTGCTCGCGGGAGAACCTAAAGCAAAGACGCTCGCAGTTGCTGGCCGAGTTGGGCAGGGCGCGAAGCGTTTTAGGCGCCGTCGGGCTGCCGGCCGAGGAAATCTACGCCTACCGGCGAATGGTGCGGGTATGGGCTGGCGAGGCCGTCGACCTGGTAACCGGAATCCACCGGCTGACGCTGGCCGACCAGTACATTCGCTGCTTCAGCCGGTTGTGCGCCGCTGCGCACCCGCAGCCGACGATCCGCCGGACCGGCGCCCTTCTGCTGCGGCAGTGGATGGACGACCTGGAACTCGGCGACCGCGAAGGTGAGCTGCAATTGGCCGAAACATGCGGGTACGGCGACTTCGTTGAGTCGTATCGGGCCAACCCGGCAGCGCCGTGACCCGGACGGCGCGGGGCGGGTCGCCGCTACTTGAGCTCGGCCGACGACAGGCCCAGCAGACGGCGGGCGACAACCAGCTGTTGGATCTGCTGGGTGCCCTCGAAGATGTCGAGGATCTTGGAGTCGCGTGCCCACTTCTCCAGCAGCATTTGCTCCGAATAGCCCGTGGTGCCGGCCAATTCGACCGCCTTGCACGTAATGTCGCTGGCGACCCGGCTGGCCTTGGCCTTGCTCATCGAGGCCTCTTTGGAGTTGGGGATGTTGTTGTCGGCCTGCCACGCCGCACGCAGGGACAGCAGGTAGCCGGCCTCCCAGTCGGCCTCCATGCGCAGGAACTCGGACGCCGCGGCGCTCTGGACGTGCGACGGCTTGTCGTAGGAAATCTCCACCCCGGCCTCGGTTAGGACCTTACGGATCTCCTCCAGCGCGGCGCGGCCGATCCCGACCGCCATGGCGGCGACGATCGGCCGGGTGTTGTCGAACGTCTCCATCACGCCGGAAAAGCCTTTGCCCTCTTCGATTTCCGGGTTACCCAGCAGGTTCTCCTTGGGGATGCGGACGTTGTCGAACCGGATCGCCGCGGTGTCGGAGCCCTTGATGCCCAGCTTGTGCTCGAGCCGTTCGACCGTCACGCCGGAGTGATCGCGCGGCACGACAAAGGACTTGATCGCCGCGCGGCCCTTCGTCTTGTCCAGCGTGGCCCACACCACGATGTGGGTCGCGCGGGAGCCGGCGGTGACGAAGATCTTTTCGCCGTTGATCACGTACTCGTCACCGTCGAGGGTGGCGGTGGTGGAGACCGCCGCCGAATCCGACCCGAAGCCCGGCTCGGTGATCGCCATGGCCGCCCATACCTTGCCCAGGCGTTCCAGCTGCTCGTCGGTGGCGACCGCGGAGATGGCCGCGTTGCCCAATCCCTGATAGGGAACCGAAAGCATCATTGCGACGTCGCCCCAGCTGGCCTCCAGGGTCTGCAGCAGCGCGGCCATGTTATTGCCGTTGCGGTTTGTGTCTTTGGTTTGCACTTCGTCGCGCAGCGCGTCCGCTCCGGCGAACGCCATCGACTCGGAGACTCCGTCGAACAGACTGAACAGCGTGTCGACTTCGACCGGATACGCGTGTTCTCTCAGGTCATACTTGCGGCCGATCGGCCGCATCAGCTCGGCGGCGCCCTGATGAGTCTTGACCATCACCGCTTGCAGTTTGCGCGGTAATTCCAGATTGATTGCCATGGCTGAACTTTCGGCTCGTGTGAAGTCTACCCAATCGTGAATGACCCTAAATGACCATCACGCCCTCGGCGACGCCGATGACCCGCAGGTCGCGGTACCAGCGTTCGACCGGATGTTCTTTGGTAAAGCCATGCCCGCCGAGCAGCTGCACGCCGTCCAGCCCGATCTGCATGCCCTTGTCGGCGCCGAGCCGCTTGGCCAGTGCGGCTTCGCGGATGAACGGCAGGCCTTGTTCGGCACGCGCCGCTCCGCGCCAGGTGATCAGCCGCAGGCCGTCCAATTCGATGGCGATGTTGGCGCACATGAAGGCAACCGACTGCCGGTGGGCGATGGGCTCGCCGAAGGCGTGGCGTTCCTTCACATACGGGACGACGTAGTCCAGCACCGCGTGCGAGGCGCCGACGGCCAGCGCCGCCCACCCCAGCCGGGACAGCGCGAGCGCCTCGGAGTAGTCGTCGTCGGAGGCGTCGTCCTCGCCCAGGCGAGCGCTCAGCGGCACTGAGACGCCGGAGAACTCGGCCTGGCCCAGCGCGGCCGCGCGGATTCCCATGCTTGGGTCCGCCTTGACCGTAAGACCTCTGGTGGACGATTCGACGATGAACAATGCCGGCTTACCGTTGAGCTGGGCGCCGACGATGAACAGTTCGGTGCTGGCCGCGGCCGGGACCAAGGATTTCACACCGTCGAGCCGGTATCCGCCGGGTGTGCGCACCGCGGTGGTCTGCAGCCGGGTGGGGTCGAACAGCGGCTGCGGTTCGGCGATCGCGACGCAGGCCTGCGGGACGTTCGCGCCGGCGAACTCCGGCAGGTAGGTGGCTTGCTGGTCGGCGCTGCCCCAATGTGTGAGCGCAGACGCAGCACCGCCGGGAGCCAGAATCGGCAATGCCAGTCCCATGTCGCCGTAGGCCAGCGCCTCGGCCACCAGCACGTTGGTCACGCTGGAGCGGTGTTCGGCGATGCCGTCGAAGTCCTCGGGAATGTTGACCGCGGTGATGCCCAACTCGGCGCCTTTG
>JAQTVU010000376.1 GCA_028706695.1 Mycobacterium sp. | reverse complement strand
AGTTGATCGTCATGCCACCGACGTCTTCGGTGCCGCCCATCCCCATCGACGTGGGCATGGTGCGGACCAGTCGCCCATTGTCGTAGACGCTGACCTGCTTGGTGACGTCGTCGGCGATCGAGACGTGGGCGTCACCGATCCCGAACGACACCCGCTCGTCTTGCTGCCCGAATATGCCGTTGCCCAAGCCGATTCCGTAGATCGTGGCGTCGGCGGTGACCCTCGCGCCGGGCGGGTAGTAATGCTCGGGGCGCCAATGGGCGTGCTGGTCGTCCACCCAGAACCACGAACCTTGCAGCGGGGGATCGGTGGTTACCGTCAGATGCCGTTCGGCGGTGGCGCGGTCGGCGATCTTCTCGTCGAAGTGGGCCACGATAACGGTCCCGACACCGTAGGTGCCGCCGTCTTGCAGCGAGGCCTCCGAGGTCGTGGTGAACGACACCTTGGTCTGATTGGACGGCCGCAGCGTGGTGAAGGACGACTTTTGCGTGGCCACAACGCCGTTGGACCCGCGGCTGCTGACGGTCAGCGTGTAGGTGCGCCCATAGCCCAGCGGCACGGTGGGCTTCCAGGCGATGGCGTCCGGAGTCATCACGCCCGGGATCGACTTGCCGTTTTCGTTGACCATGCGGACCTCGGTCAGCGTCCCCGCGTCGGCTTTCACCAACACGTGCTCGACGGGGTCGACGTCTTCCGCGTGGTCGCCCGGCGCGATGGTCACCCGCGACGGCTCAAGGGTTTTCGGGGCGGCGACGCGGTGCGCGCAGCCACTGCCGGGGCAGCTCGGCGGCGAAGCGAGTTGCAACACGCCCACGGCCCCGACGAGAAGGAACACGGCGAGCATGAACCGGCGAGGCCAGTCGATGCCGAGCACGCGGCGAACCAGCTGTTCGCTGTTTTGTGACGTCATGGAGCTGCCGAATCCTTGCATTTCTTGCCGGGCCGGGGACGCACCCAGCGCCGACGTTGTCAGACGTTGTCAATGTTGCCAGCGAGGTTATCCCGGGCTGCCCGCTGAAACCGCCGCGACATCCGCCGTCGGCGACGTCCGCGGCCTAACCCGTCTTCTGGGCCGTCTTCTGGTAGACCAGCCAGCGCAACTCGATCGGCGCATCGGCGGGGTCGACGTCGAACACGTCCAGGCCGCGGGCCCAGCCCTCGAACCATCCCGTGGGCGGCCAGGCGCCGTCGGGCAGATTGGTTTTCTCGTAGTCGTAGGCGGGATCGTCTGCGACGAGCTGCAGCGGTAGCCCGGCCGCCGCGGTCGCCACTTCCCCGCGGCTGAAGATCATGCTGTTGCATTGCTGACCCATTTGCCGGGCCGCGTCGTCGAGGACGTAGCCGGGACGGGCCAAAAACGTGTTGAACACCAGGCGTCCGCCCGGCGCCAGGAGGCGGGCGGCCAGGTCGAACAGCTCCCGCAGCTGCGAGGTGGTCCGGAAGTCCGGCACCACCTCGGAGACCACGATCAGCTGATACTGCGCGTCGACATCCTCCGTGGCCGCGAAGACGTCCTGCTGGATGACGCGCACGTCGAGCGATTCCCGGGCGGCTTCCGCGCGGATGGTGTCGGCGAACTTGGGGGCCATCTCCACCGCGTCCACCGGGTGGCCGCGGCGGGCCAGGGCCAGCGCGTTGCGGCCGGTGCCCGCGCCGATGTCGAGCACCCGACAGGCCTTCGGATCGGCCACTTCGCCGGACAGCGCCCACACCCGCGCGTCGGGCTCACAGCCGAACAGCGGCGCCGGCCGGACGTCGACCCAGCGGTCGTAGTCGGCTTCGAGCGTCCACCATTCGGCCTTGACGCGGTAATTGAGCATCGTGCCGTGCGGAGTGTGGAAGGAGATGACGATGTTGGACCGGGGCGAGGCCCGGTAACCCTTTGCCAGCTCGGCTTCCAGCACACTTCTGAGCTGGGCCGACTGCTCGGGGGTCTGCCGAACGCCCACGCCGGCGAAGATGTGCTCACACATCCTGACGTACTCGTCGATCAGGGCCGGCACGGCCGGCAACGTGAGCGTGCCCTCGGCCACCGCCCGGCGATGCAACCGCCGCGCCAGCGCTTCGCGCGCCGAGGACGCATCGAGCGATCCGGGGTTGGGCTGGTTCACCACACCCTTCTACCGGCTTCTACCGGACCCCGTCTACTGGACCGGCGCGGAGGTCGGGCGACGGACCGGCCGCGCGTTGCCCCGGCCCGCCCTCAGGTGCCTTTCAGGTGCCTTTCAGGCTGCCGATACCGAGCGAGAAGTCCGTGCGCTTCGGCCGCGGCGCGCCCTCGATCTTTTCGACGTAGTCTTGCGGGTCGCGGTCGACGATCGGCAGCCCCTCGGTGGTGGGATGTTCGGCCATGAACTCGGCGTATTGCCGCCCGAGTGCCTCGCGAAGCCCGATCGGGGCGTGGCGGCGGAAATCCGACAACCCTTCGCGTTCCTCTTCGCTCATGTGGTCGTCGTTTGCCAAGCGGGTACGGCCGACCGCCGCCCACCACTGCTCGGTGCCGACTCGTGCCGCGTCGGCGGCGCGCACCCCGTCGCGAATGTCGTTGTGATCGCCGATGGCGTCCAGCGTTTCGCCTTCCGGATCGTCTGCGCCGCGCTTGAGCAGTTGTGGGTAGAAAATCTTTTCCTCGACATAGGCGTGGAGGTCGAGCTTGTCGGCCAGCGGACGCCACACCCGCTCGAGCGCCGCGCCGTCGACCGGCGCCTGCGCCTGCAGATCGTCCAGTTTGGCGAATTGCTCCCGGAACCAGTTGTGGTCAGCGATGATCAACGTGGTGATGTCTGTCACTGCGACTCCCAGCCTCCCCGACCGCTGCACGTGCGGCCCTCGTTCCGATCCCAGTCAACCACGCCGGTCCACGGCACTCCCGGGAAACCGCTGGTCCAGGCACCTGTCATCCGTCGACCCGTAAGGCATGACGGCAAGAGGCGCGCGAAACCTGATGCCTTTGCGGATGTCGAGTAGAGCTGTTCGGTCTTGTCCTTGGCGAGTCCGAGCGGGGCGGCTTTGCAGATCGGCGCTCCGCCGCGCGATCGCGGCCGGGTTCAGGCTGTCGCGGTAGGCCAGCAGCTCTGAATCTTGGACCGGGGAAAGGACGCCGGCGCCCAGCAACCGCTCTCGTTGGCGGCGCAAGATAATTCCCAAGAAAATTTCTTCAAAACATTTATCTTTATCAAAATTCGTAGAAATTTTATGTTAATGCTGCGGTAACAGAGATTTCCGCCGCCGACACAATTTCCGGTCAGGATTCCAAGCAATTCCACTGCGTTGTCGAGCCATTGTTGGAATATCACTCAAGGAAGGGAGCTGGCTGTGGGCGTCGATCGATATGTTCGGACAGGCCAGGGCCGTCAACGCTTGCGACAACGTCGACTGACGTCGGCTGCTTGTCTGCCAGCACCGTGGCCGGGCGTCACTGCGGCACACGCTGGTTCAGCACGGTACCGCGGCCGGTGCAGCGGAACTCGAGACGCTGCTCGCAGGCCTGGTTACTTCGCGCGCGCCGACTTCGTGTCCTGGTGTAGCGGACATCCCGAGCTTCCCGGCGCCTGGCCGTTGACCGCGCGCAACCTCGCGATGATCGGCACAGGCAACCATGTCGCCGAGGAGTTCCCGGAGTCCGGGAGACGACGCCTGCACCACCGACATACCACTCAGCCCAACGAGCCGCGAACCCGGCGTGCGACCCCGCCGGAGCCGATACAATTTCAAGGAGCGTCCGTATGACACTCATCCCAGAGGCCAGCAAGACCGTTACCGTGCCGTTGAGTCGGGAAGAGGCGATTGCTTCGCTGGGCCGGTATGGCTATGGCTGGGTGGATTCTGATGTTGCGGGGGCCGGCGCCCAGCGTGGGTTGTCGGAGGCGGTGGTGCGCGGTATTTCGGCTAAGAAGAA
>JAQTVU010000375.1 GCA_028706695.1 Mycobacterium sp. | reverse complement strand
GGGTCGCCCACCCCCGGGTCGGCTTCCCGCCCCCGCTGGATGCCGCTGACCAAGTACGTTCCGCCACAGCGGACTTGGTCCGATCCGCCGAGTCGCACGCGTAACCGCTGAGCGTGAATCGCGCGGCGCCGTCTTTCCGGGCTGCGTCAGAAGTGATGATCATGATGGCGAAGCCATCGCCGCGTCCCCGGCCTCGGCGGCCTCCCCGACGCGGTGGGCCATGCCTTGGATGCCGCGGCGAGGGGGGCCTGCACGTCACAGCCTCCCCTATGCCGTCTGGCAGGGGTGCACTACCGCCGGGTCTCGCCCGTCGGTGTAGCCGCTCGGTTCAAGCGGAATCGCTTGAGCCGCGACGTCTTTCCCGAAACCAGTTCGACTCGGCTTCGGGGCAGTCGAAGGTGCGTGGCCAGCAACTGCGTCACGGCATCGTTGGCCTTGCCGTCAACGGCGCGCTCCCGGACGTAGATGGTCAGCTCACCGTCGGGGCCGGTTTCCACAAGAGGCCCCTTGCGGCTGCCGGGCTTGACCTTCACGACGACGAAGTCGTTCATGCCGCATAACGCTACCGTCGGCGGCGCCCTACGCCATTTCAGGCGGCGCGGCGCGGGCCGACTCGTCGGGGTCCGTTCGGGCGCGGGCCGGGGCTTCCCTGGCGTAGATGGGGCCGTAGATGGGGCCTTAGATGGGCGCCAACGTGCTGAGCGAGTCCGCGATCTCCGGAGCCGGATCAGTCGTCGATGACGGCAAGTCCTTGGCGCCTGAGGTCAGCCAAGCGACTTCGCATCGCGCGAAGCTGTTCGGCTGAATGCCCCACCCAGTCGGTGATCTCACCAACTATTCGCACAGGCTCTCGGGTGCGATAGGAACGGGTCGGATTTCCGGGAAACCTTTTGTCCGTCACGTTCGGGTCGTCCTCGAGCGCGCCGTCTGGTTCCACGATGTAGATGCGGCCCGGGCCGTCTCCTTGGGCCAGCTCAGCCGCCCACACGGCGGCGTCCAGTGTCCGTGTCACGTAAACGTGGTTCATGGTGCGGCCCGGCTCGAAGTTCGATTCGCGCCCTGGCGTCAGCAGATCGCCCATCGCGAGGCAGGCTTTTGTGCCATGAAGCAGTGCATAGTGCATTCGACTCGCGCATTTCAAAAGGTACCGGCGTGCTAGTGAGCCTGGGTGAAATCATCAGAGCAGTTCCCGTCATAGTCGCCGAGTATGGCAAGGGTCACGCGGCTCCTGGCCTGCGGCCGTTCCCAATCAGCTTCCCAGCGAACGAAACGCATGACGCGAGAATCGCGGGATTCCTGCCCATTTGGGCGCATCAAAGGTCACGTTCAACCCGGCGGCTATCCGAGATCGGCGGGGTAGGAATGGTCAACAAGCGGCCGGAGAACGGAATGGCACGCACCGCCCTGGCAGAGCGGTCGAGCCGCGGTGCGTAGTCGCCCTAGCTGCAACGGTATTGCCCGTTGAGCAGACAATTCGACGGTGGTGAGTAGGAACCGGTCAGCACGCCTCTCAGACCACCTGTGGCTGAACCACCGGGGGCGATGATACGATTCCAATTCGCGGGGGTGAGAACGTAGTGCGTGCCATATTGGGTAACGGTGCTATTCCACGTGTGCGAGACGGATTCTCCTGTCGGCAAGTCGAATTCAAGCTTCCAATCGGTTAGCGCTACCGGACTCGAATTGGCGATGGCGAATCGGGCGATGAAACCGGTCTGCCACGTCGATGTCACCGACAAGGTCGCCGTGACCGCGGCCGCGTGAGCCACCGGGATGATGGCGAGCCCGGCAATGGCAACCATCAGCGCCGACACAAGTACGTGAAGCGCTGTGCGACAGCGCTTCACGTACTTGTGGTGTTCGGCCATGGCAGTCAACACTAAAGCCGAAACTGCCGAGCTCGGCCCTCGCCTCGGATAAGCGGCAGGACCTTTGCTCAATTGCAACCGTCATGAAATTTTTGGCCTGCTCCCCCAGCGAGCTGGCCGGACCGGTACCAAGGCGGTTTGGCTTGGCCACGCGAAGGAAGGATGCCAGCGGACTTCCCGCTCAAGGCTGCTGGGTGAGTTCGAGCGCGAGCGCGACGATGGGCTTGGCCCATGCGGGCGTGGCGGTCAAATCCGCTGGGCCGAGGACGCGGCCGCGCCGCAGGTGCAACACCAAGACCGGCACCGGAACCTGCCCGGTCGCGGGGTCGGCGGTCGCGGAGTTGTCATACACCCGTAGCTCGGTGAGCGCCGGCAGCAGTTGCACGAGATTGACCAGGCTGCGGCGGGCGCGACGGCGGATGTCGGCTTCGGGGATGTCATGGCCGCCGGCGCGGACCCGCTGTCGCACCCTGTCGATATAGGCCTCGACGCTGCCCAGCCCAATGTAGAACACGTGGACCTCGACGCCGCGCTTGGCGGCCTCGCCCAATAGTGCGGGGATCGTATTGCCGCCGAGGGTGGTCTCGAAGGTGAAATCGAGGCGCTCATCAATCGCCCGTTGCAGCAGTTTTCGGCCCTGTTCCCAGGCCGCCGCGTTAGCCTCGCTCTGGCCGAGTCCGGGGTTGGCCGCCATGATGTCCTGCGCGGCCTGGTCGGGGTTGTAATATTCGCCACCCTTATCGCGGATCGTCGCGCCGACAATGCTGCTCTTGCCCGCGCCGTTGACGCCCGCCAACACGTGGATCTGCGCCGGGGTCGTCTTGCGAGCCACGGGCCGCGCTGGATCAGCGCGGCCGTTCAGTGCGCACGGCCCTCACCGCAGCGGCGCCCAGTTCCTGCGGGGTGGCGTCGAATGCCGCCGTGACCCCTTCCTTGGCTTGCGGTGTCTGCATGGTGGCCAACAACTTGTCGAAACGCTCGCTGAGGTCGTCGAGCGCCGGCGTGACCGATGCGATCAGGGCCTCGAATTCGGCATACGACAGCAGCACCGCCCTGGGGGTGTCGTGCTTGGTGATCACCACCGCCCCGGTGACTGCTGCCTGGTCGAAGACCGCGCCGAACTCGTTTTTGAGGCGGGTGGAAGTCACCGTGGGAACATCGACCAGCTTCCCGTCGCGGTTGCGGAACAGGATGGCGGACATCGTGCTCCCCTCCTTCGTTGGCATGTTGGCCATGCTGGCCATGCTAGCCGTTATGTCCATTTGGTGCGCGCCGCGGAGCACATACGTCGCCCGTCGAACGTCGTCACGGCGGGCATTTCCTCGGGGGCTGTATGCATCATTCGATCCGAGCCGGGCACCGAGGTCAAGATCGTCGTGACAATCCGCGAACAGTTAGCTGCACAGCGAAGGTCTCCGCGCCATGACACCAAATCGCGGCGAGGGCTACCGGGTGCCGGCAAACATCGCCCGGCGGGCGTTGAGGCCCACATTGCGACACGGCCACGGACAGGGCGCACACTTGTGGAATGGATGTTGGGATGGACGGCGTAGGTCAGGTGATCGTCGGCGCGCTGACCGCAGCGCCCCTGCACCCGCGCCGCGGCGTGGTATCGATGTCACCACGGCCGGCATGATCAAGCCCGCCCGCCCGCTGAACGGCCTCTCGGACCTACGCGCGTTCTTTCACACCAACAAGGTGCCCCTGTACTTCATCTCGCCGACCCCGTTCAACCTGCTGGGCATCGATCGATGGGTACGAAACTTCTTCTACCTGACATACTTTGACTCGTTCGAAGGCATACATTCGCGGGTGTTCGTGCCCCGGCATCGCGACCGCATCGATTTTGACTCCATGGGCGATGTGTGCAACCACCTGCTGCATGATCCGGAGACACTGGAGTTCATCGCGGGTCGCGGGCCCGGCGGCAAGGCCTGCTTCGTGATGATGGACGAGGAGACGCAGGCGCTCGCGCGTGAGGCGGGTCTTGAGGTCATGCACCCACCGGTGGACCTGCGCAATCGCCTGGG
>JAQTVU010000374.1 GCA_028706695.1 Mycobacterium sp. | reverse complement strand
CGCGATTGAACCGAGCCCCGTGTCACCGAGGGTTCCGAGCATCGTTTTCGCCCAGTCCTGCATCCCTAAGACGACCAGAGGATCGAATGCGTGAAAGTTGCTGATGTACATCTCCGGGCCCAAAGCGTTGTTGGACATAAAACCGCCCAACCAACTGGAGTTCAAGAAGTCGGATACCGCCGAGTTGTTTGCCCCGGCGACTACGTTGTTCAGAAACCCGGACAGCCCATAATTGGATGTGGCGTTAGACGGGCTGAAGATGTCCAACCCGGAAAGCCATTGCGACACGGTTTGTTGGATGTTGCCGGCCCCGGCCGCGGTGGCGTGGGTGGTTGCCGCGGCTTGCTGGGTCGGCCCCGTGTCGGTAGTAACCCTCGGCGGGGCGCTCAGGGGGGGCAGGGCGGCTGCGGCGGCCGATTGGGCGGCGTAGCCGTTCATGGCGACGGCGTCTTGGACCCACATTTCGCCGTATTGGGCTTCGGCGGCGGCGATCGCCGGACTGTTTTGGCCCAGCACGTTGGTGGCGGTCAGCGAGGCCAGCTGAGCCCGGTTGGCGGCCACCACCGCCGGCGGCACCGTGGCCGCGTACGCGGTCTCGTAGGCGTCGACGGCCGCGGTGGCCTGGTCGGCGGCTTGGGCGGCGTGGCTGGCGGTGGTGTGCATCCACGACGTGTAGGGCGCGGCCGCAGCGGCCATCGACGCCGCCGCGGGGCCGTGCCAATCGCTGCCGGTCAGCCCGGACGACACCCCGGCGCAGACGCCGGCAGCCGACTCCAGCTCCCGGGCCAGATCAGCCCACGCCGCCGCGGCCGCCGCCAGCGACTGCGGACCCGGGCCGGCATACATCAGTGCGGAGTTGACCTCCGGGGGCAACGCGGCGAAAGCCAGCCCATCCGCCATCACCTCACCTCTAGAGGGAGTCGGCTAAGCGGGGTGGCTGCCGTGGCGGCAACGAGATGGTTGACGATGCTGGGGTCGGTGCGTGTGTCCACTTCGCTCAGTCACTCTTTCGGTGTGGTTGCGTCGCCGGTCGGCGCGGGGGGAAGCACGGTGAGGCGAAAGCCGTACCGCGGGACAGAATGATTGTTGCGGCTTGCCGCACCTGGTGTCGGCGTGCCCGGAAACCCTATCGGTCCGATGCCGATGCCTGGCATCGACGTCGGGCGGCTCGACGCCGCGGCAGCGAGGTGAATCGCTCCCGGTTGTGCGGCGGCGGTCCAGCTACGGGGGGCCGACAGCGCTCCCACCAGGGTGGCTTTGCCGACACCGGCGCTGACCTCGCCGTCGAGGACATGTTGGCCAACCAGCGTGCCCAGCCCGCCCAGAGTCGGGGTGATGCTGTGCGACGTGATCGGGCCTAGTGTGAGACCCGGTGCCGCCATTACCGGGCCCACGGCCCGCCCGACGAGCGTGGCGAGGGCCGTCATATCGCCAATGTTGTTCATGAACAACCCTGGGTAAATGAGGTAGCCGGCGAAGATCTCGTTGGAAATGAAGCTGGAGTTCATCGCGTTCGTGAGCGGGGTCGGCACGGTACCTGACATCAGATTGATCAATCCGGCCAGTCCCGTGGTGCTTGTTCCCGATCCGGGGGCCAAAATGTTGAGCCCCAACGCATTCAGTAGCGATGATGAGTTGAATCCGCTGGTCGATCCGGTGGCCAGAGCGTTTAGGGCGGTAGGCAGGCTGGAAAGCAGCTGCGACAGGCTGGCTTGGGTATTGCCGGCGGTGGCCGCGGTGGCGTGGGTGGTCGCTGCGGCTTGCTGGGCCAGCCCGGTGTCGGTGGTGGTGGTCGGGGGGGTGCTAAGCGGGGCGAGGGTGGCCGCGGGAGCCGATTGGGCGGCGTAGCCGTACATGGCGGCGGCGTCTTGCGCCCACATTTCGGCGTAGGACGCTTCGGTTGCCGCGATCGCCGGACTGTTTTGGCCCAGCACGTTGGTGGCGGTCAGCGAGGCGAGCTGAGCCCGGTTGGCGGCCACCACCGCCGGCGGCACCGTAGCCGCGTAGGCGTTCTCGTAGGCGTTGATGGCCGCGGTGGCGTGGTCGGCGGCTTGGTCGGCGTGGCTGGCGGTGATGCGCATCCACGACGTGTAGGGCGCGGCCGCAGCGGCCATCGACGCCGCGGCGGGGCCTTGCCAATCGCTGCTGGTCAGACCGGTTAGTACCCCGGCACAGGCACCGGCCGCCGACTCTAGCTCCCGGGCCAGATCAGCCCACGCCGCAGCGGCCGCCGCCAGCGACTGCGGTCCTGGACCGGCATACATCAGAGTGGAGTTGACCTCCGGAGGCAACATCCCAAAATCGAAATCGACCGCACCAGGCATCGGCTCACTCCCAGAACTAACTAGCGGCCACCGTGTTGGCGGCTTCGGTCAACGCGTACGAGACCGCGCTGACGCGCAACGTGTTGACGAACATTGACAGAATCTCCTCGGCCCGCGAGGCGATCAACTGATAATGGCGGCCGTAGGCGGCGAATTGGGCCGCGGTCAGCACCGACACCGGGTCGGCGGCGGCTGGCACCACTCCGGTCGTCGGGACCGCGACCGCCTCGTTTCGAGCGACCACCGCCGATGAGGCCCCGGCTAATTGACCCGCAGCCGCCTCCAGCGTCTCCGGTTGCGCGGTGACGAAAGACATGACCTCTCCTTTCTCGTTGGAGCAGACAGGCCCGCAAGGGGCGCGTTCACGCTTGCCGTTTGAAAACGATAATCAACACCGTTTTCCGCTGCAACCGGCGGCGTGCCTCCCGGAACGTGACGTGTCTCACTTACTTTGAGCGCGTGGCGGGTGGTGATGCCTCAGCTGTTTTGCTCGCGTAGCGCGAAGGGTTGCCCGATGTGGAAGGGCAAGATCGATATGGCCGCAACACGGCAGGTAGCCAACAAACTGCGAGATCAGGGCGGAAAGCGTCAGACGGACGAAACCAAGATTTTGGATTCGGCCTTGGCGCTGCCTCGGAACGCGGACCACGTCGGCGCGACCCACGCGGCGCTGGCGCGCATCGCGCGGACGTTCTCTCCAGAGCCGGTGGCGGCCCGGCCGTACCCTTGACCGGGTGCATACCGATGTGCTGGATGTGGACACCTCCCGGCGTCGCATCGTCGACCTGACCGACGCGGTGCGCAGGTTTTGCTTCAGCTATGGAGACGGCCTGTGCAACGTGTTCGTCCCGCACGCGACGGCCGGGGTGGCGATCATCGAGACCGGCGCCGGCTCCGACGACGACCTGGTCGACACGCTGGAACGGCTGTTGCCGCGCGACGACCGGTACCGGCACGCGCACGGCTCACCGGGCCATGGCGCCGACCATGTGCTGCCGGCGATCGTTGCGCCGTCGGTGACGGTCCCGGTCGCCGCCGGCGAGCCCCAGCTGGGCACCTGGCAAAGCATCGTGCTGGTCGACCTCAACCCGGACAATCCCCGGCGGTCGGTGCGGTTGAGCTTCCTGGAGGGCTAAAGCGAGGGCTAGCGATGGGCTAGCGACCGGCTAGTGACCGGCATCGGGCCCACCCGGGCGAGGTAATGTTGGGCGGTCGACTGAGTTGTTAGCCAGTCTCCCAATAGCTCGGCGAATAGGCTGGGAAGGAGCCGAAAGCCTGTCGCGCGCCCTTCCGCCCGGGCCGCGGCGGCTACCGAACGAATAGGAAGAAGCGGAGAACAGTGCAGACACACGAGATCAGGAAACGGTTCCTTGATCACTTCGTGAAGGCGGGGCACACCGAGGTGCCGAGCGCGTCGGTGATCCTCGACGACCCCAATCTGCTGTTCGTCAACGCGGGCATGGTCCAGTTCGTGCCGTTCTTCCTGGGCGCGCGCACCCCGCCCTACCCGGGGGCAACCAGCATCCAGAAGTGCATCCGCACGCCCGCCATCGACGCGGTCGGCGTCACCACCCGG
>JAQTVU010000373.1 GCA_028706695.1 Mycobacterium sp. | reverse complement strand
GCACTTCGGGCGCGGGTTGGCCGCCCGCGACTACTTCACCTACCGCGACGTGCTGGGTTTCGTCTACGCCCAGGCCAAGTTCCAGCTGCTCGGCAAGGAGAACAGCGACGACGTCGCGGCCGGCCGGCGCAAGGCGCTGGCGTTCATCGAGGGCCGCTCGGTGCAGGAGCTGATCCGTCTGGGCGAGGAGATCTACGACGAGATCATCGCCGACAAGATCTGGGCCGGCACCCGCGAGCTAACCCAGATGCACCTGGACGCCGGCCAGCAGGTGTGGCTGATAACGGCCACGCCGTACGAGCTCGCGGCCACCATCGCGCGGCGGCTCGGTCTGACCGGCGCGCTGGGAACCGTCGCCGAGTCGGTCGACGGCGTGTTCACCGGCAGGTTGGTCGGCGAGATCCTGCACGGGACCGGAAAGGCGCACGCGGTGCGGTCGCTGGCGATCCGCGAGGGCCTCAACCTCAAACGCTGCACCGCCTACTCCGACAGCTACAACGACGTCCCGATGCTGTCGCTGGTGGGAACCGCGGTCGCGATCAACCCCGACGCCCGGCTGCGCAGCCTGGCCCGTGAAAAGGGCTGGGAGATCCGGGACTTCCGCACCGCGCGCAAGGCCGCCCGGATCGGCGTGCCGTCGGCCCTGGCGCTGGGCGCGGCGGGCGGCGCGCTGGCGGCGCTGGCCTCGCGCCGCCAATCCCGCTGATAAGCTGCGCCGCTGAGCATCTATCCGAGCGGAGAGTGGCGGCGGCATGACAACTCCCAGGGAAGCCGAAGGACTCATCGGCAGCCATTACCGGGCCCCCGACTACTTCGAGGTCGGACGCGAGAAGATCCGCGAGTTCGCGCTGGCCGTCCAGAACGACCACCCGGCGCACTTCAACGAGGCTGATGCGGTCGCCGCCGGATACCCCACGACGATGGCCCCGCTGACGTTCCTCGCGGTCGCCGGGCGGCGTGTGCAGCTGGAGATCTTCACCAAGTTCAACATTCCGATCAACATCGCGCGGGTCTTCCACCGCGACCAGAAGTTCACCTTTCACCGGCCGTTCCTTGCCCACGACCGGCTGTTCTTCGACACCTACCTCGACGCCGTGCTGGAGTCGCACGGCACCGTGATCGCGGAGATCCGCAGCGAGGTCACCGACGCCCAGGGCAACCCGGTGGTCACCAGCACGGTTACCATGCTCGGTGAAGCCGCACATCAAGAAGCCGGCGCTGAAGAAACCGTCGCGGCGATTGCGTCCATATCAGCCGGAAAGTAGGGTCCGAGCAATGACGTCACAAGCGGAACCTGGCGGCGCACAGCTCAAGCCGCCGATCGAAGCGGTCCGGTCGCACTACGACAAGTCCAACGAGTTCTTCAAGCTCTGGCTCGACCCGAGCATGACCTACAGCTGCGCCTACTTCGAGCGTCCCGACATGACGCTGGAAGAGGCGCAGTACGCGAAACGCAAACTGGCACTGGACAAGCTGAACCTCCAGCCGGGCATGACGCTGCTGGACATCGGCTGCGGCTGGGGCTCGACCATGCGGCATGCGGTGCAGGAGTACGACGTCAACGTCATCGGCTTGACGCTGAGCGAGAATCAGTACGCCCACGACGTCGAGAAGTTCACGGAGGTGGACAGCCGCCGCCGCAAAGAGGTGCGGATCCAGGGCTGGGAGGAGTTCGACGAGCCGGTCGACCGGATCGTGTCACTCGGGGCCTTCGAGCACTTCGCCGACGGCGCCGGGGACGCGGGGTTCGAGCGCTACGACACCTTCTTCAAGAAGTTCTACAACCTGATGCCCGACGACGGCCGGATGCTGCTGCACACGATCATCATCCCCGACCCGGAGGAATCCAAAGAGCTTGGCCTGACCTCGCCGATGAGCCTGCTGCGGTTCATCAAGTTCATCCTGACCGAGATCTTCCCCGGCGGCCGGCTGCCCAGGATCTCCCAGATCGACCACTACTCGTCCAACGCCGGCTTCAAGGTGGAGCGGTATCACCGGATCGGCGCCAACTACGTTCCCACGTTGAACGCCTGGGCGGATGCACTCGAGGCGCACAAGGATGAGGCGATCGCGCTGAAGGGCCAGGAGACCTATGACATCTACATGCACTACCTGCGGGGCTGCTCGGACCTGTTCCGCGACCACTACACGGATGTCTGCCAGTTCACTTTGGTGAAGTAGTTTCCAGGCGTTCGCCTCGGCGAGGTGAACGGCGGGGCGAACCCAGCCCAGGAAAACTCAGCCCAGGAAGATGTTGCGGCGACCGGCGAGCAACCGGTAGAGCGTCTGCTGGATGGTCTCACGCACCTGATCGGTCAGCTCGAAGGTGACCATCGGGTCCTCGGCGTCGGAGGCGGCGTAGTCGTCGGTGTAGATCGGCTCGCCGAACGCGATGCGCCATTTCGACGGCAGCGGCACCAAGCCCGCGGGCCCGGCCAGCGGGAACAGCGGGGTGACGGGAAAATAGGGCAACCCGAACAGCCGCGCCAGCAATTTGATGTCGGTCAGCATCGGGTAGATCTCTTCCGAACCGACGATCGAGCACGGGACGATGGGCGCCTTGGTGCGCAGCGCCGCCGTCACGAAGCCTCCCCGCCCGAACCTCTGCAGCCGGTAGCGATCCTCGAACCGCTTACCCAGTCCTTTGTAGCCCTCCGGGAACACGGCGGTGAGCTCGCCGGCGGCCAGCAGCCGGTGGGCGTCGGTCGCGCATGCCATGGTGTGGCCGGCCTTGCGGGCCGCCTGGCCGATCACCGGGAGGTCGAACACCATATCGGCGGCCAGCAGCCGCAGGTCCCGGTGCGCCGGGTGGTCGTCGTGCACCCCGACCGACAGCATCAGCCCGTCGAAGGGCAGCACCCCGGCGTGGTTGGCCACCACCAGCGCGGCGCCTTCGCTCGGCAGATGCTCGCTGCCGCTGACCTCGACCCGGAACCAGGACCTGAAGAAGAACCTCAGCAAAGGCCGCACGATGGCGCTGTTGAAGTGGGGATCGAAGCCGAACTCGTCGACGGTGTAGTCGCCGGTGAGCCGCTGCCGGAGAAATCCGGCGACCGCGGCGACGCGCTGGGCCAGCTCATTGAGCGGCGCTTCGCCGGCGGGCGGCGGACCCGCGGTGCGCCGCCGCTCGTCGATTTCACGAACCACCGCGGCGATCTGTTCGGCCGAGGCCCGGCCGCGCGGATCCGACAGCAGAGAGGGATGCTGACGAGCGGACTCGGCCCTGCGGCGTGCCGTGCCCCGGCCCCGATTTGCATGCAGGGGAATCACATTCGCTCTGGTGTCACCCGCCACGATGTCTATCTGCCCCCAACCCCTGGAATTGGATTTGTTGGATTTCGGCTTCCCCAGCGCTGCGCCAAGGCTATCGCGCGACCCTCCCAGGAGCGTACCCGATGGGGGTCGATTATGGGAGTCAAGCCGCGGCCGCGGACGTAGTCGTCGAACGCCTCGGCCGTGCTCCATTTCGGCTGGTAGCCAAGTTCGGTGCGCATCCTGGTGGTGTCCATGACACGGCCGTAACTGAGGTAGTCGAACTGATCGCGGGTGATCTCGGTGTAGCAGTTGGCCCGTCGCAGCGAACCCAGCACCCAGATCCCGAAGCCGGGGACCGGCAGCGGGATGCGCCCGGCCCGCCGGATCGCCTGGGACAGCATGATGATGCCGTCGGCGCCGATGTTGAAGGTGCCGGCCTTACCGGCCATCGCCGCGCGCTCCAGCGCGCCCAGCGCATCCTGCTCGTGCAGCAGCTGCAGGCGCGCGTCGCGGCCGAACACGGTCGGGACCACCGGCCCGGCCAGGTAGCGCGACAGCATGGTGTCCATCGCCGGGCCGATCATGTTCGCCGGCCGCAGGATTATCACCGCGATGTCGGGCCGGCGCCCGCCCAGCCCGCGCGCG
>JAQTVU010000372.1 GCA_028706695.1 Mycobacterium sp. | reverse complement strand
GGGCTCGAACAAGCCCGCAAACGCCGCCTTGCCTGGCACCGCCAGCAAAGGCACACTGAAACCATCCAGGGCCCCGACGATGTTGACTGATCAAACGCGAATCTCTATCTCAAAGTCAGAAACACCTCAACCCCGGCGTGAGAATCTGCGCCGCAGCGTCACACCATGCGCACCGCGACGGCGCGGCTGCCGTCGTACGATCACACGGTCCTGCCCGCCGGGGTCGCCGAGGTCCATGGAAGGGGTGCATGAAGCGGTTGGTGGCGTACCGGGCGGACGCGTCCATCAGGTGCTGTCGCCCGCGGGACTGCCGGTCGCGTCGAAACGGCGACCGGCACTGCATAACGCCGGTCCGGCTGGACGGCGGCGTGTGAAAGCGTGTTGCATTGGCCGACGAGGGCCGCCGTTTTGGGTGCTTTCGGCCCTAGCGGACTTTAGGTGACGTCCGGCGACGATGCGAGGGTTGATCGACGCAAGCCGGGGAGGAGACGTGGTGACGGAAACCGCCGACGGATTGGCCGACTTGCCGTTGCCGCAGCTGCTGACCGAGTTGAAAAGCTCCGCATCGGGTTTGACCTCCGCCGCGGCGCAACAACGGCTGCAGCGCTACGGCCCGAACGAGATCGCCGAGCGGCGGCCGAACCCCGTCGTGGAGTTTCTGGGATACTTCTGGGCGCCGATCCCGTGGATGATCGAGGTGGCGCTGGCGTTGTCGCTGGCCTCCCGACACTGGACCGACGCGGTGATCATCGGTGTCTTGTTGGCGATCAACGGGCTGGTGGCCTTCTTTGAGGAGCATCAGGCGGCCAACGCCATCGCCGCGCTCAAGCAGCGGCTGGCGTCGTCGGCGCGGGTACGGCGCGACGGGACATGGTTGACGGTCGCGGTGCGCGAGCTGGTGCCCGGCGACGTCGTGCGGGTGCGTCTCGGCGATGTGATGCCCGCCGACCTACGGGTGCTCGACGACGTCACCCTCGAGGTCGACCAGTCGGCGCTGACCGGCGAGTCGCTGGCCGTCAGCCGCGGGCAGGGCGGGACCCTGTATTCGGGGTCGGTGCTGGTGCGGGGGGAGGCCGACGCGCTGGTGTGGGCCACGGGGACGTCGTCGTACATGGGCAAGACCGCCGCGCTGGTGGAAACCGCGGGCACGGTCAGCCACTTTCAGCGCGCGGTACTGCGTATCGCCAATTACCTGATCGTGATCGCGCTCGCCCTGGTGACCTTGACGGTCGTGGTCTCGCTGGTCCGCGGCAACCCCCCGCTGCAGACCCTGGAGTTCGCGCTGGTGGTCACGATCGCTTCGATCCCGGTGGCGCTGCCGGCGGTGCTGTCGGTGACCATGGCTATCGGCGCCCGCCAGTTGGCGCGTCACGAGGCCGTGGTCAGCCATCTGCCCGCGGTCGAGGAACTCGGCGGCATCGACCTGTTGTGCTCGGACAAGACGGGCACGTTGACGCAGAACCGTCTTGCGCTCGCGGCCCGCTGGACCGCCACCGCGGTCGGCGACGGCCAACTGCTCGCGGCGGCGGCGCTGGCCTCACGCGCCGAGGACAACGACGTCATCGACCTGGCGGTGCTGGCCGCCGCGGGCCCGCCACCGCTGGCGCGGGTGGACAAGTTCGTCCCGTTCGACCCGGTCGGCAAACGCACCGAGGCGACGGTGCGCGACGCCGACGGCCGGACTTTTCGGGTCAGTAAGGGCGCGCCGCAGGTCATCGCCGCGCTGTGCGACGGCGACGGCGCCACCGCCGAAATTGGTGGCGTGGTCGAAGGATTCGCCGGCCACGGGTACCGGTCGCTGGGGGTGGCCAAAACGGACGGCGACGGCTCCTGGCGGCTGCTGGGCGTGCTGGCGCTGGCGGACCCGCCGCGTGACGATTCCGCGGCGACCGTCGCCGCCGCCAGAGAACTCGGCATCGAGGTCAAGATGGTCACCGGCGACCAGGTCGCCATCGCCCGCGAGGTCGCCCGCCAGGTCGGGCTGGGGCAGCAGATCCTCGATGCCGCCGTCCTGGACGCGGCCGGTGACGACGACGATCTGGGCGCCCGGGTCGAGGCCACCGACGGGTTCGCTCAGGTGTTTCCGGAGCACAAGTACCGCATCGTGCGGCTGCTGCAGGCTCGCGGCCACATCGTCGGGATGACCGGCGACGGCGTCAACGACGCGCCCGCGCTCAAGCAGGCCGACGCCGGCATCGCGGTGTCCGGTGCCACCGACGCGGCCCGTGCGGCCGCCGACGTGGTCCTGCTGGCCCCCGGGCTGTCGGTCATCGTGCACGCGATCGGGCTGGCCCGCGAGATCTTCGCCCGGCTCACCAGCTACGCCACCTACCGCATCGCGGAGACCATCCGGGTGCTGCTGCTGATCACCCTGGCCGTGGTCTTCATGAACTTTTTCCCGGTCACCGCCGCGATGATCGTGTTCCTGGCGTTGCTCAACGACGGCGCGATCCTGTCGATCGCCTACGACCACGTGCGCGGCTCTGCCGGGCCGGTCAAGTGGGACATGCGCGTCGTGCTGACCGTCGCCACCGTGCTGGGCGTCATCGGTGTCGTCGCGACGTTCGTGCTGTTCTTCCTCGCCGACAAGGTTTTCGGGCTCAGCCACGACCTGATCCGCACCATGATCTACTTGAAGCTGTCCGTCGCGGGCCAGCTGACGATCTTCCTGACCCGTTCCCGCGGCCCCTTCTGGAGCCGGCCCGCGCCCGCGCCGCTGATGCTGGGCGCCGTCATCACCGCACAAAGCATCGCCACGCTGATCTCCGTCTACGGGGTGGCGATGACCCCAATCGGGTGGCGCTGGGCCGGTCTGGTGTGGGCGTACGCGGTGGTGTGGTTCCTCTTCAACGACCGGGTCAAGCTGGCCGCCTACTGGTGGCTGGACCACCGCCCCCGGCGGCGGAGCCCGAACGGGCGGAGCGCCAGTCGCTTTCGCCATCATGTCGCCTAGCTGCCGCTAGCCGGCGACCTTCGGCGGCGGCGACAAATGGCCTTGCCGGCGGGGACTGCATCGGGGGCGCCGACTCGTCCAGCGCACCGGATCCGGGGAGACCGGGCAGGGTCTCGACGACCCGCCGGCGCGCTATGGGGCGCCCAGCGCGCTGCCTGTCGCCCGGGTCGTGACAAGATCGTTTCGGTCGCAACGCTTTCGGCGCGCACGGCGGGTGGGAAGTCGGGCTACAGCCTGCTCGCGACGAAGTCGGCCGCCTGGTTGGCCATGCCCGCCTGGATGTACGCGTCCGCGAGGTGCTGCGGCCAGTTGTCCTGCCAGGTGTTCGGGTCGGCCGGGTTGCACACGGGATCGGCACCGTGGCACAACTCGATGGTCCTGTCGTTGTAGACCGGGTTGAAGTTGGTGATCGGACCGACCCACTGGCTGCCGTTGCCGAACAACGCTACGGCGGCGATGTGCTCGTCTGCGCCGGTCGGCATGGGGCTGTCGAAGGCCAGCACGCTGAACGGCACCGCGAGCACCACGTCCGTGACCGCCGCACCGAGCGAGTAACCACCCAAGACCAGCCGGGTGTTCGGGCAGGTGTCGATCATGTTCTGGACGTGCCGGCTCATGTCGTTGGCGCCCGCATCGACCTCGGTGTTGGCGGGGTAATTCACGGCGTATATCCCGATGGTCTTGTTCGCCTTGGATCTGAGTGCGTCGATGAACGCGTTGCCCAGCACCCCCGTTCCGGCGGATTCCAGCCGGCCCCGGGCGAAAACCACCTGCACCGGAGGGCAATTGGCCGCGGTGGCAATCGCCGCGGCGCCCGGCACCCCCGCGGGCAGCAGCGCGCCCGCCGACGTCAACGCGGTTGCGATCACCGCGGCGGCCAGACCGATACCAACCCGGTGACCCGCCGGCAGGGAAGGCATAGCAGAATGGTACGACGCGCCGCTCGG
>JAQTVU010000371.1 GCA_028706695.1 Mycobacterium sp. | reverse complement strand
GGCGACGTGCTCGAAGCGGTGCCCAACGCGGGCGCGCGCGACATCTACCTGTTGTCCGCAGTGCTGCACGGTTTTGACGATGCGACCTGTGTGCGTATCCTCGGCAATGTCGCGGCAGCTTGCGCCGGCAGTGGCGCGCGCGTCGCGCTCCTGGAACTGGTGCTGCCCGAAATGGGCGTTGACCTCGCCGCCGCGTCGTTCGACATGCAGATGTTCATGGGTACGTCCGGGCGCGAACGCACGCTGGGCGAGTGGCGCCGCCTGGTCGGGCAGGGCGGCTTCGAGCTGGAAGAAGTGGTCGGCCTGCAATCGTTCGGCAACATTCTGGTGCTGCGCGCAGCGAAGAACCAGTGACGGAGAAGAACCTCGGAAGTTTACAGTTACCCGAGCGAGCGGTTATGTTGAATGAACTGGCGGATCAGGAAATCTTCATCCAGCGGCGATAGCAAAAACCGTTGGGATGCTTCATTGATCTGGTCGATGTTGAGCGGCGGCGGTTGCATCATGAGCCAGTCGACGGCTTCACCGAGCCGTTTGTTCTCGCCCTCGCTTTCCGGCAGTGTGTAGGCCATGCAAATTCGCTCCCTCAGGCTACCGCAACTGCGAACCGGACTCGTTGCGTCATATCGTTTTGACGAACACCTTCGACCGCCGCTGGTAGTTGTACAGCGATTTCTTCTGCGCCGGCAGTTCGGAGATGTCGCTTGCGGCAAAGCCGCGCTCGATGAACCAGTGCGCGGTGCGCGTGGTGAGCACGAACAGTTTTGCCAGTTTCTGCATTTTCGCGATGCCGATCATGTGCTTGAGGACCGCCTCGCCGTAGCCGTGGTCGCGGTAAGCCGGGTCGACCGCGAGGCAGGCCAGTTCGGCGGCGGCTTCGTCCGGGAACGGGTACAGCGCGGCGCAGCCGATGATGCGGCGGTCGTGTTCCAGCACCACGAAGCGGTCGATTTCGCGTTCCAGCAATTCGCGGCTGCGCCGCACCAGGATGCCTTTTTCCTCCAGCGGCCGCAGCAGTTGCAGGATGCCGCCGACGTCGTCGATGCTGGCATTGCGCAGGGTGCTGGTGGAGCTTTCCACTACCATGCTGCCGATGCCCTCGTCGCTGAACAGTTCCTGCAATATCGCGCCGTCGGTGTGGCGGCTGATCAGGTGGGTGCGCGCGACGCCGGCCTCGCACGCGCGGATCGCACACGGCAGGAACAGGTTCACGTCATCCGGCAGTTTGTCGTTGCCCGCAAGCACAGCCTGCGCCTGCGCGACGGTGAGCTCTTTGAGCAGGTTGCCCTCCTTGTCCTGCACGCCGTCGGTGTCCATCAGGAACACCAGCTTGTCGGCATCCAGCGCGATCGCGGTCGCGGTGGCGACGTCTTCCAGCGTGAGGTTGAACACTTCGCCGGTCGGCGAATAGCCGAGCGACGACAGCAGCACCACCTCGCCGAATTCCATGCGGTCGTTCAGCGCGGCGACGTCCACCTTGCGCACGCTGCCGGTATGCAGCATGTCGATGCCGTCGATCACGCCGAGCGGTTGTGCGGTGATGAAGTTGCCGCCGGCAACGCGGATGTCGGCGTTTGCCATCGGCGAATTCGCCAGGCCGAGCGACAGCAGCGCCTCGATCTCGAAGCGCACGCGCCCGATCGCTTCCTTGACGCATTGCAGGGTCGCGGCATCGGTCAGGCGGATGCCGTGGTGATAGCGGCCTGCGATGTTTTCCTGCGCCAGCCGCTGCTCGATCTGCGGGCGTGCGCCATGTACCAGCACCAGGCGGATGCCGAGTGCCGCGAGCAAGTTGAAATCGTGGGTCAACTCGACGAACTTGCCGTCCGCCACCATTTCGCCGCCGAACGCGATCACGAAGGTGCGTCCGCGGAATGCGTTGATGTACGGCGCGACGGAACGGAACCAGGCGACGAAATCGGCAGGGTTGGCAGTGATCGGCATCGTGTCTCCTTGAGTGAATGCGCGCATCATGCCGCGCTATGATTCGTCCAGCAACTGTCCGCCAATCGCCCGGTTTTCCTCGGGCAGTTCGTCGCACCCGCGATGTAGGTGTAGCTTTTCGGCTTCAGCGCGATGCGCTCCAGCATGTCGGTGATCACGGCAACGATCTGCGCTTTCTGCTCACGGGTCAGCGTGCCGGCGATGCGGATGTTGACGTACGGGATGATGTGCTCCTCGGTGTCAGTTGAAGTCTCCCCACAGCGTCTGCAACGCGGCAAGCCCGGCGATCGCGGCGGTCTCGGTGCGCAGCACGCGCGCGCCGAGACGGATCGGGGCAAAGCCGCAATGCAGCGCGGTGTCGCTTTCCGCGTCGGTGAAGCCGCCTTCCGGGCCGATCAGCAGCACGACCCGGCCTGTCGGCCTGGCCTGGGCATGCAGCGCCGCGGCGCCTTGCGGCAGCAGGATGAACTTCGCGTCCGCCCCCGTCTGCATCTGCCGCAGCCACTGCATGATGTCCAGCGGCGCGTGGATCTGCGGCAGCACATTGCGCCCGCATTGTTCGCACGCAGCGATCGCGACCTGCTGCCAGTGATCGACGCGCTTTGCGGCGCGTTCTGCATCCAGTTTCGCGACGCTGCGGTTGGTGTCGAGCGGCTGGATCGCGGCGACGCCGAGTTCAGTGGCCTTCTGGATCACCCAGTCCATCTTTTCGCTGCTCGACATTGCCTGCGCCAGCAGCACCGGCAACGGGGATTCGCGATTCGTGTCGACGCTGACGATGTTGCCGACGCTCGCCCGCTTGCCGCTGATTTCGAGTACGCCGTGACGTTCGTTGCCGTTGCCGTCAAAGATCTGCACGGCGTCGCCGCTGCGCAGGCGCAGTACCCTGGCCGCGTGGTGAGCTGCTTCAGCCGGCAATTCCAGCTTGCCACCGGACGGCAACGGGGGAGGGCAATAGAATCGGGGCATGGTCGAGGCACGTATCGATGTGAACGGCGTGATAATATAACGCTTCGATAGATAACGCCTCAATATCGTTGGGAGGAATTTCGGATGGTCAGCTTGCAACCACCATTGTGCGAGTTCGGCTGGAAGGCGCGCGATTTTGATCTGCCGGGAGTGGACGGCAAGCGCTATAACCTGGCTAATGCCCGCGGCCCGAACGGCCTGCTGGTGATGTTCATCTGCAATCACTGCCCCTACGTGAAATCGATCCGCGACCGTATCGTGCGCGATGCGCGCGAACTGCAACAACACGGCATCAACTCGATCGCAATCATGTCGAACGATCCCGCCGATTATCCGGAAGATTCGTTCGACAGCATGAAACTGGTCGCACAACAGTACCGGTATCCGTTTCCCTACGTGTGGGACGAGACCCAGCAGGTCGCCAGGGATTATGGCGCGGTGTGCACGCCGGATTTCTTCGGGTTCAATGCCAACCTGGAATTGCAGTATCGCGGGCGTCTGGACGCCTCGCGCAAGGAGGTCGTGGCGGATGCACCGCGCGACCTGTTCGAAGCGATGCTGCAAGTGGCGCATACCGGCCATGGGCCGCGCGAGCAGATTGCCAGCATGGGCTGTTCGATCAAATGGAAGAATGCGTAAATGGAAATTCGCAGTGTGGTAAAGAATAATACGCTTACCATGAGTGCGCTGTTGCGCGCGGTGGTGGCGGCGGTCAGGCTGGTTGCGGCCGAGGAAATCATGCCGCGCTACATCAAGGTGGCGCACCAGCGCAAGAGTGACGGCACCCTGTGCAGCGAGGCCGACCTGGCCGCGCAGAGCGCGCTGACGCGCAAACTGCAGGGCATCCTCAACCTGCCGGCACTGGGCGAGGAAATGTCCAGCGAAGGACAGCACGCGATCTGGCAAACCAGCCAGGACAGTTTCTGGTGCATCGATCCTCTCGACGGTACCTCGAATTTCGTGCACGGCCTGCCATATTTTGCCGTATC
>JAQTVU010000370.1 GCA_028706695.1 Mycobacterium sp. | reverse complement strand
GGGCCCGCAACCGCCGGCCCGCCCATCCGTGGCGTATGCCGAGCTGCACGCCCATTCGGCGTTTAGTTTCTTGGACGGGGCCAGCACCCCCGAGGAGATGGTCGAGGAGGCCGCCCGGCTGGACCTGCGTGCCCTGGCGCTGACCGACCATGACGGCCTGTACGGGGCGGTGCGGTTCGCCGAGGCGGCAGCCGAACTCGACCTGCCGACGGTATTCGGCGCCGAGCTGTCGCTAGGGTCCTGGCAAAGATCAACAGCCCGCACCGAGGCGCCCGATCCGCCCGGGCCGCACCTGCTGGTGCTGGCCCGCGGCCCGGAGGGGTACCGGCGGCTGTCGCGGCAGCTGGCTGCCGCGCATCTGGCCGGCGGCGAAAAAGGCAAGCCGCGTTATGACTTCGACGCGCTCACCGAGGCGGCCGACGGACATTGGCACATCCTGACCGGGTGTCGCAAAGGCCATGTTCGCCAAGCGCTTGCCGACGGCGGTCCGGATGCTGCGGAGCGGACACTGGCCGATCTGGTGGACCGGTTCGGGGCGCACCGGGTCAGCATCGAGCTGACCCACCACGGGCAACCGCTCGACGACGAGCGCAACGCCGTGCTGGCCGGGCTGGCGCCGCGCTTCGGCGTCGGCGTCGTCGCCACCACCGGCGCGCACTTCGCCGATCCGTCGCGGCGCCGGCTGGCCATGGCGATGGGGGCAATCCGGGTCCGGCAGTCCCTGGATTCCGCCGCCGGGTGGCTGGCCCCATTGGGGGGATCGCACCTGCGGTCGGGTGCGGAGATGGCCCGGCTGTTCGCGCAGATGTCCGTGGGGCGCCCCGACGTGGTGGCCGCCGCCGCCGAGCTCGGCGAGCAGTGCGCGTTCGGGCTGACGCTGATCGCCCCGCAGCTGCCGCCGTTCGACGTGCCCGACGGGCATACCGAGGACAGCTGGCTGCGGCAGCTGACGATGGCCGGGGCGCGTGGCCGCTACGGGCCGCCCAGCGGCGCGCCCCGCGCGTACGCCCAGATCGAGCACGAACTCGAAGTCATTGCGCAGCTGGGTTTTGCGGGCTACTTCCTGGTGGTGCACGACATCACCCGGTTCTGCCGCGACAACAACATCCTGTGCCAGGGCAGGGGATCGGCGGCCAACTCCGCGGTCTGCTACGCGCTCGGGGTCACCGCCGTGGACCCGGTGGTCAACGAGCTGTTGTTCGAGCGCTTCTTGTCGCCGGCCCGCGACGGGCCGCCCGACATCGACATGGACATCGAATCCGACCGGCGCGAAAAGGTCATCCAGTACGTCTACGACACATACGGCCGTGACTACGCCGCCCAGGTCGCCAACGTCATCGCCTACCGGGGCAAGGTCGCGGTGCGTGACATGGCCCGCGCCCTGGGCTATTCCCAAGGCCAGCAGGACGCGTGGAGCAAGCAGATCGGCCACTGGAGCGGGCCGGCCGACTCGCCGGACATCGACGGCATCCCCGATCAGGTGATCGACCTGGCAACCCAGATTCGGAACCTGCCGCGGCACCTGGGGATTCATTCCGGGGGCATGGTGATCTGCGACCGCCCGATCGCCGACGTGTGCCCGGTGGAGTGGGCGCGCATGGCGGGCCGCACCGTCCTGCAGTGGGACAAAGACGATTGCGCGGCAATCGGTTTGGTGAAATTCGACCTGCTGGGGCTGGGCATGCTCTCGGCGCTGCACTACGCCGTCGACCTGGTGGCCGAGCACCAGGGGATCGAGGTGGACCTGGCCCGGCTCGATCTTTCCGAGCCGGCGGTCTACGAGATGCTGGCCCGCGCCGATTCGGTCGGGGTGTTCCAGGTGGAGTCGCGGGCGCAGATGGCGACGTTGCCCCGGCTGCGGCCGCGGATCTTCTACGACCTGGTGGTGGAGGTCGCGCTGATCCGCCCCGGGCCCATCCAGGGCGGGTCGGTGCACCCCTACATCCGCCGGCGCAACGGCGTCGACCCGATCGTCTACGACCACCCCTCCATGGCACCGGCGTTGCGAAAGACGCTGGGAGTGCCGCTGTTTCAGGAACAGCTGATGCAGCTGGCGGTCGATTGCGCCGGTTTCACCGCCGCCGAGGCCGACCAGCTGCGCCGCGCCATGGGCTCCAAGCGTTCCACCGAACGCATGCGCCGGCTGCGCGGCCGCTTCTACGAGGGCATGCGTGCGCTGCACGGCGCACCCGACGAGGTGATCGACCGGGTCTACGAAAAGCTGGAGGCGTTCGCCAATTTCGGTTTCCCGGAAAGCCACGCGCTGTCATTCGCGTCGCTGGTTTTCTACTCGTCGTGGTTCAAGCTGCACCACCCGGCGGCGTTCTGCGCGGCGCTGCTGCGCGCCCAGCCGATGGGCTTCTACTCGGCGCAGTCGCTGGTGGCCGATGCCCGCCGGCACGGCGTGGCGGTGCACGGTCCGGACGTCAACGCCAGCCTGGCACACGCGACGCTGCAGAACGGGGGCACCGAGGTCCGGCTCGGCCTGGGCGCGGTCCGCCATATCGGCGACGACCTGGCCGAACAGCTGGTGCAGGAGCGAAACGCCAACGGCCCGTATGCTTCCCTGCTGGATCTGACCACCCGGCTGCGGCTTTCCGTGCCGCAGACCGAGGCGCTGGCGACGGCTGGGGCGTTTGCCTGCTTCGGCATGTCGCGGCGCGAGGCGCTGTGGGCGGCCGGGGCCGCGGCCACCCAGCGCCCCGACCGGCTGCCCGGCGTGGGCTCGTCCTCACACGTCCCGGCGCTGCCGGGGATGAGTGCGCTGGAGCTGGCCGCGGCCGACGTGTGGGCCACCGGCGTCTCCCCGGACAGCTACCCCACGCAGTTCCTGCGGGAGGACCTGGACGCGCTGGGCGTGCTGCCCGCCGAGAAGCTGCTGAGCGTCCCAGACGGGGACCGGGTGCTGATCGCCGGCGCGGTGACTCATCGGCAACGGCCCGGCACGGCCCAGGGGGTGACCTTTCTCAACCTCGAGGACGAGACCGGGATGGTCAACGTGCTGTGCACGCCGGCGGTGTGGGCGCGGCACCGCAAGCTGGCCAACACCGCACCGGCGCTGCTGGTGCGCGGCCGGCTCCAAAACGCCAGCGGCGCGGTCACCGTCGTCGCCGAGCGGCTGGGCCACATCCCTTTGGCCGTCGGCTCGACGTCCCGCGACTTCCGGTGAGGCCCGAGCGCCGAGCGTGACGCGTCGGGATGCGCCGGCGAAGCGTCGTGGAATTCACTTTCGCGGTAAAAGATAGTCTCGCGTCATGACGCTCAATCTGTCCGTCGATGAAGTCCTCACCACCACCCGCTCGGTGCGCAAGCGCCTGGACTTCGCCAAGCCGGTCGGCCGCGAGGTGCTGATGGAATGTCTCGAGCTGGCGCTGCAGGCGCCCACCGGCTCCAACGCGCAGGGCTGGCAGTGGGTGTTCGTCGAGGACGCCGACACGAAGAAGGCGATCGCCGACATCTACCTGGAAAACGCCCGCGGCTACCTCGCCCTGCCGGCGCCCGACTACCCGGAGGGCGACACCCGCGGCCAGCGGATGGGCAAGGTCAGGGACTCGGCGACCTACCTGGCCGAGCACATGCACCAGGCGCCGGTGCTGCTGATCCCCTGCCTGGAGGGCCGGGTCGAGGACGCGCCGGCGGGGCGGGCCGCGTCGTTTTGGGCGTCGTTGTTCCCGGCGGTCTGGAGCTTCTGCCTGGCGCTGCGTTCGCGCGGCCTGGGCAGCTGCTGGACGACGCTGCATCTGCTCAACGACGGCGAAAAGCGGGTCGCCGAGGTGCTGGGCATCCCGCACGCCAGCTACAGCCAGGGCGCGCTGTTGCCCATCGCCTACACCAAGGGCACCGATTTCAAGCCGGCCCAGCGGCCGCCCGCCGACCGCCTCGCCCCCTGGAACAGCTGGTAGGC
>JAQTVU010000369.1 GCA_028706695.1 Mycobacterium sp. | reverse complement strand
ATAAAAACCCCAGGTAGCTCAGTTGCTCGCGTTCGGCGGCGGCGGCGACCTCGACAAAGCGGTCACGGATGGTCGGCAGCCGCAGAATGCGACAACCCTGCTCGATCGCGGCGACCGCGGCCTGCTCGGTGACGCCGCGCCGCCGGGTCATGAGGTTTCCCGCCCCAGCAGAGTGTCGTATTTGTCCAGCGAGGGCACCGCACGGGTATCGGCGGGCACGGCCGTCACGCGATGCTGGGCCAGGCTCACCACGCACCCGTCCTGGTTGGCGTCGTATGCGCCGCTGACCGGACCGCGGCGGTCGGCGGCCCTGCGGGCTTCTAGGGCCACCACATCAGCGCTGCTGGACCCTACCGACAGCGCCGCGGCGATCCCGGCCAGCACGTCGGCGCGCTGCAGGTGGCGATGCAATAACAGCACCTCCACCAGGGCCCGCGTGCCGCCGGCATCACCGCGGGCTTTGCGGGCGGCGGCCCAAAACGCCTCGTGCTCGGCGGTGAACACCTTGGCTGCCCGTGCTTGGGCCAACGCGGTGGCCCCAGGCAGCGCGCCGGGCTTGCGCGCCAGGATCTCCAGATGGTGGTCCAAGTCCAGCACTTTGGCGCCCTTGCCGATGGCCCGTTGATGCCGTGCGACCACCGAATTGCGATCATAGGCAGTGACTTGCGACGCCGACAACTTCACCCGCAGCCGATGCCCGATGAAGCGGGCCGGCACGCTATATTGATTGCAGCGCACCATCACCTGCGCGTAGCGGTCTACCCGCGGCGTCAAAGTCAATGCGGTATCGAATGATTCGCTCGGCAACGGGCGCAACAGCGTCTTCTCAAACCCCCAGTCCTGGCTCACACTGGTCGACCGGTTGCCCACCCGGCGGGCGTCATCGGCGTCGTCGGCGGCCTCCAGCAGCGCGTTGAGCTCGTCAATCGAGTCGACGACAGGAATTGGGACACAGTGGTTTCGGCGAAACCGTCCACCCTCGCCCTCGACACCGCCTTTCTCATGGCTGCCCTCATGGCCGGGCTGGCAATACCAGGCCTCAAAACCATAGTGCGATTTGAACGAAATCCAACGCTCGTTCTCCCGCCGCGAGCACCCAAAGAGCACCTGCTTGACCGCACTGGTCAGATTGTCATAGCGCACCTTCTCACACGGCACCCCGCCCAGCCGGTCAAACCCATAGACGTGACCTCCAAAAACGCCTCTTGACCCTGGGTCAAATACGCTCGACGCGCCGCGCGCGCCGAATAGCTCAACCGCATGGTGAACAACGCGGTCTTCGTCTTGACCCCGCCGGGTCGCGAAAGATATTGGACGACTCGGGGTCGAGAACACCGTTGCCAGCCAGTTCGCTGACTGTGCCGCCGGACTCGAACGCCGGATTCAGCGCGAGCCAGGGTTCCGGCCGGAGCAGGCCGTCGGCGATCTCCTTTTCGACCTTGCCGCGGATCTGGACGTCCTTGATCTCCAGGAAGCCCTTGACGAAGTTCTCGTAGTCGCCCAAGACCTCGTTCAGGACACCGAACGCGTCCATACGGCGCCCCCTTTCCTCGACGTCAAGCACCAAACGAAGCTGACCTTACTTTGCGGGGCCGACAGCGCGGGGGATTGTCACGCTGCCGGTTGGCCAGTTTGTGCGAGCATCGACTCTTCGCCACTCATGCGGGGCGAGTTTGCGGTCCATCTTCGTCGTGTGTGCAGAAACGTATCTCTTTGATACGATTGCGCACATGGCTATCTGGGATCAGCTTGTTGAACTTGCGGCCGAGCAGCATGGCTATGTGACGACCCGTGACGCTCGGGATATCGGTGTGGACCCCGTGCAGCTTCGTCTTCTGACGGCGCGCGGACGTCTTGAGCGGGCCGGTCGTGCTGTGTACCGGGTGCCAGTTTTGCCGCGTGGGGAACACGACGATCTCGCAGCTGCCGTGGCGTGGACGTTAGGCCGCGGCGCCATCTCGCATGAATCGGCCTTGACACTTCACGCCCTCGCTGACGTGAAACCTTCGCGCATTCACCTCACGGTCCCGCGCGACAACCATCCACGCGCAGCGGGGGGTGAGCTGTACCGCCTTCACCGTCGCGACCTCCCAGCAACCGACATCACGTCGGTCGACGCCATACCCGTCACGACGGTTGCGCGCACCATCAAAGACTGCCTGGACACGGGGACTGATCCCTATCAGCTTCGGACAGCGATCGAACGGGCCGAAGCAGAAGGCACGCTTCGTCGTTCGCCGGCGGCTGAGCTCCGGGCCGCACTCGATGAACACGCCACCGGACCGACCTGTTCCCGGCGTTGACGGTCGATTCTGTCGGCTCTGATCGCTATGGTGCTGGCTAAGGCCGCGTTTGCAGGGTCATGTCGACCTACCAGTGTGCGACCAGCCCGAAGACAGCGATGTGGAGGCGTAGTGTCCGACCAGACCACGAGGTCTCGGAACGATCAACTAAAAATCCAGGAGCTGGTACAGCTCGTCGGTGAAGGCCGCATCCGAGTTCCCGAGTTTCAGCGTTCCTTTCGGTGGGCGGCTGATGACGTTCTGGCCTTGTTCGACAGCATTCTCCGCGGCTACCCGTTCGGGAGTCTGTTGTTATGGAAGCGTCCCGCCCCTGCGGCGCATCTCAAAGTTGGCGCTCTCGCTATCGATGCCCCTGAGGTGGTTGATGCGCTTTGGGTGGTAGATGGGCAGCAGCGAATCACCAGCCTCGTCAACGCGGTAGATCCCGTCGCCGGTGATCAGGACGAGCGATTTCGTATTGCCTACTCCCTGAACGAGCGGAAGTTTGTTTCACCGAAAGACCTGAAGGGGTCTTTAGGGATCCCTCTGGCTGACCTGTTCGATCTAAGTAGGGCGTTTGCCTGGTTGCAGAAGAACCCCGATGCGGCCGAGTACGCAGCCGAGATACAGCGGGTGACGGGACTACTACGCGACGTCGAGGTTTCGGCATCGGTCATTGAGCAGGCCGACGAAAGCGTCTTACGAGTAGTGTTCGACCGGATCAACTCCGCGGGGAAGCGGCTTCGAGGATCAGAGATTTTTGATGCGATCCACGGTTCAACGGAGTCGGCGGACGGACGGCCGCTGACAGTCGGCGCAATAGCCGACCGATTGGACCAAGCAACCGACTTCGGCCGTCTAGATGAGCAGATTGTGTATCAAGCCATTCTGGTTCGGCGCCACCCGGATGTAACGCGTGACGCACATGTGGAGTTCAGTGCAGAGCGATCTATCCTTCCTCCATTCGGACGTGAACTGAAGTCGGACGCCTACGAGAGAACGGAGGCTGCGCTCGAACGCGTCATCAGGTTTTTGCAGGATAGGGCGGGAATTCCGCACTTCACTTTCGTGCCGTTCCGGTTTCATCTTCTCGTTCTCACACGATTCTTTGGGCTTTTTGAGTCGCCGACCGCGCGTAACCTTGAGCTTCTAAGTCGATGGTTCTGGCGTTCCACTGCTGCAGCATCGCGACTCGGCTACACGGGTTCGACAGGCGACATCCGAACCCTCGCTGGCCTAGTTGCACCCGGCGATGAAAGTGCATCTGTGCAGCGGTTGCTGGCTGCGACAAAACCTAGCGAACCGGTCCCGACGCCTGCTTTGAATAAGTTTCGTACTAACCATTCTTCAGGCAAGGTCATACTGGCGGCACTATGGGCACGGGGTCCGATTGATCCGGCCACTGGTAAGACGTTGACCATCGGAGACCTCGCACCCTATCTGTCCGGCGAAAGTTCTCCGTCGGCGGTGGCGTTGGAAATCTTCCCCCGAAGAACTCTCAACTCTGAAGCATCAAGTGCCGCGAACCGGGTGATCGCAACCGTCGACCGAGACGTCTTTGTGGGAAGCTTGGATACGCCGCAGAAGCTGGTGAGCCTGCTTCTCGACGATCAGATGCTCGATG
>JAQTVU010000368.1 GCA_028706695.1 Mycobacterium sp. | reverse complement strand
CCTTGCGCGGATGATGTCGACGAGTTGCGGATAGACATGGGTGACGGGCAGGTGATTGAGGTGACCGATCACGATCGACTGCGGGGTGAAGTACCGGTCAGCCATCTGCACGATGTAGTCCTCGGTGATCAACGTCGAGTCCGACAACGACCCCGACCACAAGGTGGGAACGGTGTAGCCTAGGTCGGCGGCCACGGTGTCGACGGCGGCGTTGTGCTTCGCGTACGGCGGCCGCCAATACGGTTTGGCCCCGATGCCATAGGTGTTCTTCAGAAACGCGTCATTGCGGTTGAGCTGCTTGGCGATCTGGTCGCCCGGCAGGGTGGTCAGGTCCGGATGCGACCAGGTGTGGTTGGCCAGTTGTATCTGACCGCTATCGACCAACGGGCGAAGCGCCGCCGCATTCTCGGTCCAGGAGTCGTACACGCCGTTGACGAAGAACGTCAGCCGCACACCGGTGTCTTTGGCGAATTGGGTGTAGGCGCGCACCACCTCGCCGTTGACGCCGTCGTCCACCGTCAGCGCCAACAGATCGCCGTGGCCGGGAATCGTGGTCAGCGCACCCCCGCCGGGCAAGGCGATGCGCGCGCTCGGCGGCGGGGGCGGTAACACGGGCGCCGGGGCGGTGGGGCCCCAGGTCGCCACCGCGGCGACCGGGGTCTGGGCAAACGTGCGCGGCTGCGGGTCAATCACCAGCCGTGCAGCGCCTACGCCGGCGACGACCGACGCGGCCAGGGAGCCCAGAAAGCGGCGGCGGTTCATGTTGGCACTGGCGCCACCGAACGGCACACGACCTGTCGTGGACGCTCTGCGGCGCGGCGGGCAGCCGGCGCACCCGCGCGGCGGGCGCCCGGATCGCCGAGCTTCACGGTCACAGCAGCGAACCGTACCAGTACCAGCGGCGATAGCAGCGATTCGGGACGCGACGGACCGATATGAATTCGGCATCGATAACGCCGCGACGCGGGCACGGGCCGATCGACGGTTTGCGCCTCGCGCGGGGGCCGGCGCCGGGCGTCAGTGCGGCTCTCCGCCGCTGCGCCGGGGCAGCCTTACGGGCTCGGTGTCGGGGGTGCCCAACGTCGCGGCCAGCCAGGGCAGCGAGGCGGCGAACGCCTCGGCGGCAAACGGCCAGTCATGCCTGCCCGGCTGGGTGATCACCGCGCACTGAATCGCGTGGGCGGTGGCCGCGTCACACAGCGCGTTGGCGGCGGCGTCCTGGCCTTCCGGGTTGGCGGCCGGGTCGACGCCCTTGGTGGCGAGGGCGGGAGCGGTCGTCTGGGCGAGGTCGGGGGCGTTCGACGACGGAACGTCGAACCATCCCGACACGCCCGCGTAGCGGCCATGCCGATTCATCACGGTGATCGGGTCGAAGGCCGCCCAGGCGGCGGTGTCCCCGCCAAAGAGCCGATCTATGGTTTGCACGCGCGGACCGACGTTGGGGCTGCGGTCACCGGCGATGTCGACGAACGCGCTGAACGTGTCGGGATGCATGACGGTCAGAGTGACGGCGCACGTGCCACCCATCGACCATCCCGCGATGCCCCAATTGGCGCGATCAGCGCTCACCCCGAAATTGGCGACGACGAACGGCACCACGTCTTTGGTCAGATGGTCGGCGGCGTTACCGCGGCTGCCGTTGACGCACTCGGTGTCATTGTCGAACGACCCTGTGGCGTCGGCGAACACCAGCGTGGGGGCGAAGCCGTGATGGCGGGCCGCGAAGTCGTCGACCGCGTTGAACGCGTTGCCGGTGCGGAGCCAGTCGGCGGGGGTGTTGAAGGCGGAACTGATCATCATGACCGCCGGCAGCCGGGGCGGGGGATTGCTGCTGAACCACGCCGGCGGCAGATAAACCAGTTCCTGGCGGTGCGGGAAGTGCGACGCATCGGAGCCGATGTTCACCGGCACGACGACACCCTTCGTCGGCCTGGTCCCGGCGATCTGCATCTCGGTGACGCGCAGCCGGTCGATCTGGTCGGACAAAGGCACCCCGGTCAACTGATCCCACGCGGCGAGCACCGTGGGGAAATAACCCACCCACCCGTTGACCGCCAAGGCCGAGCACAAGACACACAGAGGCACCGAAAGCAGCGCCAGGCCGCGCCGCCACCAGCGGGCGCCGGGCCATCCGAGCACCAGGACCGCGGCCGCCAGTCCGCTCATCGCTATCCACACCCACAGCGACACCGGCGCCGGGTCCCCGGCCACGCCCAGCGACGTGATGTACCAGTGCGACAGCACGGTCCCCGCCGCGGCGACACCCAGTGCCACCGCCGACGTCCGGCCACGCCAGCGTCGCCTGCGCCAGCCGACCGCGCCGAAGACCACAAGCAGCGTCACCGCCTGCACCGCCGCGGGAAACCAGCCGCGCAGCAAGGACAGCTGTCCAAGTTGGCTCAACGGTGGCGACCTTCGCTAATCCTGCTAGTCCTGTGCTGGTCCTGTGCTAACCCGGCGCCGCGCAGCTGCGCGCCGGCTGCGGGCCGGCGGCACGCTTACTCGGCAACGGACGGCGGTAGGCCAGGCAAACAAACAAACTATCCCATATCGAGTTGACATCCTCCCCACGGCTGAAGCCGGGGGATTCCAACCCGTTATACGGGTTGAGGCAGTAATTCCTCGCGGTTTCCTGCTGGTTCCGGCGTCAGCGTCTCGCCCGCGCCCGAGGGTGCGGCGGATTCTCGGCAGGCAGTGACCGCAAGCCCTGCGGCCGGATGTTGTTGGCGGCGTTGACGTCCGCGTGCTCGGCGGGCCGCAAGCAGTGGGTGCACCGGAATACCGCTTGGCTGTCACGGGATTTCGGGTCCACATGCCCACACGCCGAGCAGCGTTGCGACGTGAACGCTGCCGGAACTTTCACCACGGTCAGGCCCGACTTGGCGGCGGCGCCATTCGGCAGAAAGCCGCCAGGGTTGTTCGGGTCAGCGACGGGCCGCGCCCGCCGCGTCATGTTCGTCGCCGGTAGCTTCTCGAGCACCACCACGGCGTTGGTGTGCGCCAGCCGGTGGGCGGTCTGAGCGCAGAACTCCTCGCGACGGTGCCGCTCACGTGCGCGCAGTTTCGCCAGGGCCGCGCGGGTGTTGGCGCGGTCCGCCGCGCTACCTACATCCGATCGCGAAATGCGGTCGTGAACGAGCGCAACCGCAGGCTGTTTGCGACGACGAAAACGCTGGAGAATGCCATCGCGGCGCCGGCCAGCATCGGGTTGAGCAGGCCGAAGGCCGCCAGCGGGATCGCCGCAATGTTGTAGCCGAAGGCCCAGAGGAGATTCGTCTTGATGGTGGCCAGCGTCCGGCGGGACAGCCGGATCGCGTCGGCCGCGGCGCGTAGGTCATCGCGCACCAGGGTGAGGTCGGCGGCCTCGATGGCCGCGTCGGTGCCGGTGCCCATGGCCAATCCCAGGTCCGCGGTGGCCAGCGCGGCGGCATCGTTGATGCCGTCGCCGACCATGGCGACGACCCGGCCCTCGGCCTGCAGCCGTCGCACGGCGCGGACCTTGTCGGTGGGCAAGACCTCGGCGATCACGTCGGTGATGCCGACCTCCCCGGCGATGTGCCCGGCGACGGTCCGGTTATCGCCGGTCAGCAGCACCGGGGTGAGTCCCAGCTGCCTGAACTGGCGTACGGCCTCAGCGCTGGTGGGCCTGACCCGGTCGGCGATCACCAGGATGCCGCGCGCACGGCCGTCCCAACCGACCGCCACGGCGGTTTTGCCGTCACCTTCGGCGCGGGCCCGGGCGGCCGACAATGCCGCGTCGAGGTGCTGGTCCCGGTCGGCCAGCAAGCCGGCGCGGCCGACGACGACGGCGTGGCCGTCGACGACGCCGTGTACGCCCTGGCCCGCGACGTTGGCGAAGGTTTCGGGGGCGGGCAGGGCGCCCAGCTCGGCCCGCGCGGCCTTGGCG
>JAQTVU010000367.1 GCA_028706695.1 Mycobacterium sp. | reverse complement strand
GTCGGGATCGTGCGCGGGCCGCATCGATGCCGAGGCGTCGGTGGTCAGGGCCGACCCGGGCGACTTCTCGACGATCGTGGTGTTCAACATCTTGGGGGTATGTGGGACATCATCCGAGAGGCGGAGCGCTGCATGGCCGGCCACGGCGCCGGCAGCATCGTCAACGTGGCCCCGATCGGCGGTCTGCAAGCCGGCCGCGGTGTCATGACGTCTCTGGCCTCCAAAGCCGCCCCGATTCATTTCAGCGGGAGCCTGGTCCCCGAACTGGACCTCTCTGTCAAGCGGGCATCAGCGTGAATTGCCTTGCCCCGGCCGGGGTGCCGACGCCCATCCTGGCGTCGGTCCGCACGCCAAGCGCAGACGCCGTCGACACACGTGTGGAGAAGACGCGCGCGAAAATGCGCAAAGATCAGCCTCTCCCGACACTCCCGCCGGAAGGGCTCGCCGAAGACGTCGCCGAGGCCGCGTTCAACTTCGCGGGCCGTATCGGCACCGCGGACATGATGCTACCCGTAGACGGGGCCACTTCGGCCGGCGAAACGGCTTGATGCGACTCGCGTAGATGACGGCGCAACTGACGTTCCTGCTGCTGTGCCTGCCCTTGGCGACCGCACTGGCCGGGTGGCTGGCCGAGCAGCTCGGCGTGCCCTACCCCGTGGTGCTCGTCGGAGTGGGAATGCTGCTGAGTCTGTCGCCGTGGACGTCGGCGCCCGAGCTGGCACCCTCGGTGGTGTTCTACGTGTTCCTGCCCCCGCTGGTCTACTTCGCGGCCTACTTCATCTCGCCAGAGGACCTGCGCGCCAACGCCGTTTCCATCGGGCTACTGGCCGTGGGCCTGGTTTTGGTGACCATGGCCGGGGTGATGACGGTGATGGTCGGGATCGCCGGTGTGCCGGTGACCGTTGCGGCGGTGGCCGGCGCCGTCATGGCGCCGACCGACACGGTTGCGGCCACATCGGTGTTTCGTCGGCTCAACGCGCCTGAGCGGTTGGTGACGATCGTCGAGGGCGAAGGCCTGATCAACGACGGCACCGCACTGGTCCTCTACGTCGGTGCCGTCACCGCCGCGGTGGCCGGCGTGGTGCGGCCGGTGAACCTTGCGGAGAAGGTGATCCTCGCCCCCCTCGGTGGCGCCGTGCTGGGCCTGCTGATCGCCGCGATTCTGGTCAGCGTGCGCCGCCGTCTCGACCAGCCATTGCTCGAGATCACCCTGTCCCTTGCCACGCCGTATCTGACGTATGTCCTCGCGCAGGCGGCCGGCTTGTCTGGGGTTCTTGCGACCGTGATCGCGGGACTCTATGTCGGGTCCCGATCCGGATGGATCTTCGCGCCCCGAACGCGGCTGCAGGCCTTTGCCTTTCTGGACGTCTTGGTGTTCTTGCTCAATGGCGCGTTGTTCACCTTGGTAGGCATGCAGCTGGTCCGCGTCGTCCATCGCGTACCGGGGGTGTCCACCCCCAAGCTCCTGGCCGTGATCGCCGCCGTGCTGGCGGTGGTGGTGGGGTCGCGACTGGCGTGGATGCTTCTGTTACGGCCGGCGCTGGCGACGGTCCACCCTGGCACACCGGCGACATGGCGGGAGCGCACCGTCGTTGGCTGGGCCGGCATGCGGGGCGGGGTGTCCCTGGCCGCCGCTCTGGCGATACCGCTGCAACTGGCCGACGGCTCGCCGTTCCCGCATCGCGACCTGGTCATCGTCGTTGCGGCGACGGTCATCGTGGTCACCCTCGTCATGCAGGGCATGACCCTGCCGTTGCTGCTGCGCAAACTCGGCATCGGCTGCGAAGACTGGCGCGACCAGGAGCGATCGGCCCGGTTGCAGGCGGTCACCGCCGCGCTCGACTGGCTTGACAATCAACCTCAGGCTCATGACCATTCCGACGCCGCGGTGGCGTCCCTGCGTAGCTTGTACGCGTCGCGGATGCGCCGGCTGCAGATCAGGAAGGAGCCGCCGGCGCCGGAACTCAACGAGGCCGACAAGTATCGCGCGTTGCGGTTGGGCATGCTCGGCGCGGAACGAGCGACCGTGGTCGAGCTGAGGCAACACGGCCGCATCAGCGCCAAGGTGTTGCGCGGCATCGAACGCAGCCTGGATCTGGAGGAAGCCCGGCTCCGGGACCTCTGACCGCGCCGCTTTGTCCGTTGAGCGCAGCCGCCTCTGCACAACGACGCGTCTTCTTCAGGAAGGCGGGCGCGGTGACCGCTGCGGGGGCTTCGGTGATCGGGTCATAACCTGAGGCGGGTTTGCCCTTCGCCAAGGCTTCCCGATGAGCGGCGATGGGTAAGTCTCTGTGGACCCGGAACGGAGCAACGATGAGCGCAGGTGCGCAGACGGGAACGATCACGACTCAGGTACCGGCGCGGCTGGACCGGCTGCCGTGGTCGGGTTTTCACTGGCGTGTGGTGATTGGCCTCGGCGGGGTCTGGATCCTCCACGGGCTAGAGGTCACGATGGTCGGCAACGTGTCGGCCCGGCTGACCGAGAAGGGCAGCGGCATCGAACTCGACGCCGCACAAATCGGCTTCGCGGCGGCCATCTACATCACCGGCGCCTGCTTGGGGGCGTTGTTCTTCGGCCACCTGACGGACCGGTTCGGGCGACGCAATCTGTTCATGCTGACCCTGGCGGTGTATTTGGTCTCCACCGTGGCCACCGCATTCGCGTTCGCGCCGTGGTATTTCTTCATCGCGCGCTTTTTCACCGGCGCCGGCATCGGCGGTGAGTACGCGGCGATCAATTCGGCCATCGACGAACTGATTCCCGCACGGGTGCGCGGCCGCGTAGACCTGGTCATCAATGGAACGTACTGGCTGGGTTCGGCCGCCGGGGCGGCCGGCGCACTGGTCGTTTTGAACACGTCAAACTTTCCGCCCGACATCGGCTGGCGCCTGGCCTTCGGCATCGGTGCCATCTTGGGCATATTCGTCCTCCTCGTCCGGCGCAACGTGCCGGAAAGCCCGCGGTGGTTGTTCATTCATGGGCGCGAGCGGGAAGCCGAGCTGATCGTCGCCGACATCGAACAAGATGTGCAGAGGCAAACCGGCCAACCGCTGCCCGAGCCGCGCGGACGGCCACTCAAAGTGCGACAGCGCCATGCGATTTCCTTCATGGAGATCGCCGAGGTGGCATTCATGCTGTATCCGGCGCGCGCGGTCCTCGGACTCGCACTGTTTATCGGGCAGGCGTTCCTCTATAACGGCGTGACGTTCAACCTCGGGACGCTGCTGAGCGGCTTCTACGGTGTGTCGTCGGGCAAGGTGCCGCTGTTCTTCATCCTGTGGGCGTTGAGCAATTTCGTCGGCCCGCTGACGCTCGGCCACTTGTTCGACACCGTCGGCCGCAAGCCGATGATCACCCTGTGCTACATCGGTGCCGCCGGCATGGCCGTTGTCCTCGCCCTGGTGTTCGTGTCCGACACGGGCGGCGTATGGGCGTTCATCGTGGTGCTCGCCGTGCTGTTCTTCGTGGCGTCGGCCGGGGCGAGCGCGGCCTATCTGACCGTCAGCGAGATCTTCCCGATGGAAACCCGGGCGCTGGCGATCGCCTTCTTCTATGCGGTCGGCACTGCCATCGGCGGCATCACGGGGCCGTTGCTGTTCGGACAGTTGATCAGTTCGGGTCAGCGCGGCCTGGTGGTGTGGTCATTCCTGATCGGCGCGGCGGTGATGGCCGTCGCCGGTCTGGTGGAACTGTGGCTCGGTGTCACAGCCGAGCGACGCCCCCTCGAAGAACTGGCGCTGCCGCTGACGGTGGCCGACGCTGAGCAGCAGGACGAGTCGGCGGGCGCCCAGGAGTAAGGCCACCGGCGAGCGACCACCCAAGGCGTCACAAAAGATTAGCGGCGCTCCTCATCACCGGCTTTGCTCTCGCCGATGCCCTCCCGGGATAGTGCCCTGACGAAGCCGTACGCAT
>JAQTVU010000366.1 GCA_028706695.1 Mycobacterium sp. | reverse complement strand
CTGGCGCAAGGTCGGAGCTCTCGTCGTCCGGTGGCCGGGTCCGATCCTGATCATGACCATCGGGGTGGCCTTGATCGGCCTGCTCACCCTGCCCGGCTACCGGACCAACTACAACGACCGCAAATACCTGCCCGCCGACCTGCCGGCGAACGCGGGTTACGCGGCCGCGGACCGGCACTTCTCGCAGGCGCGGATGAACCCCGAGATGCTCATGGTCGAAAGCGACCACGATTTGCGGAATTCCGCGGATTTCCTGGTCATCGACAAGATTGCCAAGGCGATCTTCCGGCTGCCCGGAATCTCCCGGGTGCAGGCCATCACCCGGCCACAGGGCACGCCGATCGACCACACGTCGATCCCGTTCCAGATCAGCATGCAGGGCGTCAGCCAGCAGATGAACCAGAAATACCAAGAAGACCAGATGGCCGACATGCTCAAGCAGGCCGACGAGATGCAGGCGACGATCGACAGCATGACCAAGATGCAGAGCATCACCCAGCAGATGGCCGACAACATGCACGTCATGGTGGGCAAGATGCACGCCATGACCATGGACGTCGCCGAATTGCGGGACCACATGGCCGATTTCGAGGACTTCTTCCGGCCCATCCGCAGCTACTTCTACTGGGAGAAGCACTGCTACGACATCCCGGTGTGTTGGTCGCTGCGGTCGGTCTTCGACGCCCTCGACGGCATCGACACGATGACCGACGACATCGAGAGCCTGCTGCCCGTCATGGATCGCCTCGACGCGCTGATGCCCCAAATGGTGGCGTTGATGCCCACGATGCTGGAAAACATGAAAGCCATGAAAACGACCATGCTGACGATGTATTCGACTCAGAAGGGTCTTCAGGATCAGCAGAATGAGGCCCAGAAGAACTCCAGCGCCATGGGCAAGGCATTCGACGCGTCCAAGAACGACGACTCGTTCTACCTGCCACCCGAAACCTTCAACAACCCCGAGTTCAAGAAGGGCATGAAGAATTTCCTCCCGCGCGACGGGCATGCCGTCCGGTTCATCATCAGCCACGACGGCGATCCGATGACCGCGGAAGGTATTTCGCACATCGACGCGATCAAGAAGGCGGCTTATGAAGCGCTCAAGGGCACGCCGCTGGAGGGCTCGAGGATCTTCCTCGGCGGAACAGCGGCCACCTTCAAGGACATGCAAGACGGCAGCAACTATGACTTGCTGATCGCCGGGATCGCTTCCTTGTGCCTGATTTTCATCATCATGCTGATCATCACGCGCAGCGTCGTGGCAGCGGCGGTGATCGTGGGCACCGTCTTGATCTCGCTGGGCGCCTCGTTCGGCCTTTCGGTGCTCATCTGGCAGCACCTCGTCGGCATCGAACTGCACTGGATGGTGCTGCCGATGTCGGTCATCATCCTGCTGGCAGTCGGCGCCGACTACAACCTGCTGCTGGTGTCCCGGTTCAAGGAGGAAATCCATGCCGGGCTGAACACCGGCATCATCCGGGCGATGGGCGGCACCGGATCGGTCGTCACCTCGGCGGGACTCGTGTTCGCCGTCACGATGATGACGATGGCGGTCAGTGAACTGACCGTAATCGGCCAGGTCGGCACCACCATCGGCCTGGGCTTGCTGTTCGACACGCTGATCGTCCGGTCCCTGATGATGCCGTCGATCGCCGCGCTGCTGGGCAAGTGGTTCTGGTGGCCGCAGCGAGTCCGGCAACGGCCGAAGCCCTCGCCCTGGCCGACGCCGAGCGCGGGCCGAATTCGCATCGACTCTGGGTGGCCGGGTGCCCCGGATGTGACACATCCAGCGTTATAGCGCCCGGGCCGTCAGTCGCCGGCGAACCAGGCGGTCGTCACCGCCCGGGTCTGCGGCGGCGGGAACTGGGCGGCCGGCGGGCCCACTTGACCCACCCTGACGCTCCACACCGGCGTCGAGCGGTCGATGCAGGTTCCCGGGCCCTGGCTGGGAAGCCAGAGCACCGCGAGATCGGAACCGGGCTGGCCGCACCCGTAGACGCCGACGAACCCGTCGTCACGGCCACCCCAGGCACCCCCATTTCGCAGCAGGCACCGCGTGCCGTCCTGCAGAACCAGCGCCAAGGGATCGGGCGTCGCCGTCGGCCGCACGGGCGGAAGCGAACCGCCATAGGTCACCCGATGCACCCGCCCATCCCACGGATTGTCCAGGCACAGCAGCGATCCGGGTGTGGACGGCCAGCAGGTGCCGGCATCGGCCGCGCTGGGCGAGCACGAGTAGATATTGTCGGCCACCGCCGACGGCGAGGAACTTGTGCACTGGTCGACGGCGGTGACGTTGCCCGGCGCGGGCGCCTCCTGGTAGCCGTTGGTCGGTTGGCCGTCGGAGTTCACGGCCACCGTGGTGACGATCCGGGTGGATGGCGCGTCGGCAATCGCCGGTCCGGCCGGCCAGCAAATCACCATCGTCATCGCCGCTGCCGGCGCCGCAACGATGCGCGACACCACGTTCACCGACGAACCTTCCCCCAGCCCCTTCCCTGCGCAGGCGCCCTGTGCAGGATCCGCGACCTCTATTGTCAGCATGGTGAGCGTCCGATGTCGACCCGGTTCGCGCTGCATGACGGCGACTGCCCCGGCGCTCCGCCACGGACCAGGACCACATGTCTGAAGACGTCGCCGCTCGCGTCATCGCCGGGCCGCACCTGCACCGGGGACTGGCCAACCGCCATATCCAGCTGATCGCGATCGGAGGCGCGGTCGGCACCGGCCTATTCATGGGCTCGGCGCGCACGATCTCGCACGCCGGTCCGGCGGTCGTGCTGGTGTACGGGGTCGTCGGCTTCTTCCTGTTCTTCGTGCTTCGCGCGATGGGCGAGCTACTGTTGTCGAACCTGAACTACAAGTCCTTCGTCGACTTCGCGGCCGACCTTTTGGGATCCGCGGCCGGCTTTTTCGTGGGATGGTCGTACTGGTTCGCCTGGGTGGTCACCGGCACCGCGGAAATCGTCGCGATCACGGGTTACTCGGAGTTCTGGTGGCCCGACCTGCCGCCATGGCTGCCGGCGCTGGCCGCGGTCGGCCTGATCCTCGCGGTGAACCTGTCCAGCGTGCGCAACTTCGGGGAGATGGAGTTCTGGTTCGCGTTGATCAAGGTCGTCGCGATCCTCGGCTTCATGCTCGCCGGCGTGGTGCTGCTGACCACGCACTACGTTTCCCCGCAAGGCCACCGTGCGACCATCGAGAACCTCTGGAACGACGGCGGGTTCTTCGCCACCGGGTTCGACGGCCTGGTCAGTGGGTTTCAGATCGCGTCGTTTGCGTTCGTGGGCGTGGAACTGCTCGGCACGGCGGCGGCCGAGACGGCCAACCCGCGCCTCACCCTGCCCCGCGCCATCAATGCCGTTCCGCTGCGGGTGGCGATCTTCTACGTGGGGGCGCTGCTGGCCGTCCTCGTCGTCGTTCCCTGGCGGCAGTTCGGCAGCGGCGAGTCGCCGTTCGTGACGATGTTCTCGCTGGCCGGGCTCGCCGCCGCGGCCTCGATCGTCAACTTCGTCGTCATGACCGCGGCCGCGTCGGCGGCCAACTCCGGGGTGTTCTCCACCGGCCGGATGCTTTTCGGACTGGCAGACGAGGGCAGCGCCCCCGAACTGTTTCGCCGGCTCAACCGTGGCGGCGTGCCGGCGCCGGCCCTGCTGGTCACCGCCGCGCTGCTGCTTACCGCCATCCCGCTGCGTTACCTGCGCGGTTCGGTGATCGGCGCTTTCACGCTGCTGACGGTCATCTCGTCGCTGTTGTTCATGTTCGTGTGGGCGATGATCGTCGTCAGCTACCTGGTCTACCGTCGCCGGCACGCACGGCGGCATGCCGAGTCGACCTACAAGATGCCCGCCGGGGTGGTGATGTGCTGGGCCGTCCTGGTCTTTTTCGCGTTCGTCACCTGGACGCTGTGC
>JAQTVU010000365.1 GCA_028706695.1 Mycobacterium sp. | reverse complement strand
GGCCAGGCCCGCGGCGAACGGGACGACCACTGAGACGATGGCGATCACCGCGCCCAGCGCGCCCATGACGGAAGCCTGCGCCAACTCGACCGGTCGCAGCGACCCATTCCGATGTCGCGAACGTGAGGCTCTGGGGACGGTCACCCAACAGATTCTGCCAGGCCGCGGCGGCGAGCCCCTGCCAAACGTCGTCTGCGCTGGGTTTTCAGGTGCTGGTCGGCAACACAACACCCCGTCTGGCAACGCTATGGAACCATTGACCCATGAATTCATCCGCCGGCGTCCGCCCGGAGGTCGGTGACGCGGCGACCACCGGGCCGCAGTCCGGCCTGGGAGCCGACCTGCTCGCCGTGGTGGCGCGCCTGAACCGGCTGGCCACCCAGCGCATCCGGATGCCTTTGCCTGCCGCGCAGGCAAGGTTGCTGGCCACGATCGAAGCCCACGGAGAGGCCCGGATCGGCGACCTGGCCGCCGTCGACCACTGTTCGCAGCCGACGATGACCACGCAGGTGCGGCGCCTCGAGGAGGCCGGCCTGGTCACCCGGACGCTCGATCCGGGAGACGCCCGGGCGGTCCGGATCCGCATCACAGCCGAGGGACGGCGAACGCTCGACGCGGTCCGGGCTGACCGCGCCGCCGCCATCGAACCGCAACTGGCCCAACTGCAGCCCGCGGATCGCCGGGTGCTGGCGGAGGCGGTGGAGGTTTTGCGCCGGCTTTTGGACAACACCGCGGCCACCGGATGGCGCAGCAACCCGTGATGAGGCCCCTTGTCTCTGGTGATATGTCTCTGCTGATGCCACGTCCCTGGTGATACGAAAGCCCTGGTGATACCACCCTGCGGGATGGACACTTGGTAGATGACCGTTGGTCCGATGGGGGACCATCACCGGTGACGAAAGGTGACGGCGATGCGGCCCGAGGGCTCGGCCTTTCCAGCCTTACCGTTGACCGTGTGGATCGGATCGACGAGGTACGTCTTCGTTCCTGGCCGTGACGTGATCGTCGGCTACGGCAGCGGATGCGACATCGCCCTGGAGCGGCTGGGCAACGCCGGTGGGCCCCCACCGCCGCCCCGCCGGGACGTCGTGCTCAGGTTCGCAGGCGGCCAGTGGACCGCGATCGACCGCAGTCCTTACGGCATGTTTTTCAACGGCGCCCGGGTGCGCACGGTCAACATCCGCGACGGGCAGGCCATCACCCTCGGCGATCCCCGGCGCGGCCCGCGCCTGGTTTTCCAGGTCGGCGCGCCCGGACGGCCGTCGGGCCGGCCGCGTTCCTCGGCGCGCCCGCAGCCGCCGGCGGCGGCGCGGCCGGGACCACCGTCGCCGGCACCCGGCACCGCTCCGGCTGATCGGCCGCCGCAGGCCGACACCCCCGCCCCGCCGGCGCCGACGCAGTGGGCCACCCAACGGATGCGGATCGGCGCCACCGGGCCCGCGGTGGAGCGGCGCGTTGCTCCGGCCAAACCGGAACGCGCTTGCGCCCAGGAGTTTCCGCCACCACCGACCGCCCAGCCGACGACCCAGCTGCCCGCGCCGACGGCTTGGGGACCGGCCGACCGACCGGCACAGCCGGCCGACCAGCGTCCGCGGCCGACCGACCAGCCCGCGCGGGGCCCCGATACCGACGGTGCGCCCCCAAAGGGCCGGGGCGTGATCAAGCGGGTGAGCGATGCGTCGCGGAAGCTGCGCGCCCAACGGGCGTCTTTCCGCTCCGAAGAAGCCGACCCGACCTATCGTTTGCCTCTGCAGCCCGGCGCGCGCACCACCGGGGTGGCCGCCTTTCGGGTGGGGATTGTCGTCGACGGGCGCGAGGCGCTCGCCGATGTCTCGTTCAAGGCGCGTCCGGGCACGCTGACCGCGGTGGTCGGACCGTCGGCCGGACGCAATTCCGCGCTGCTCGACCTGCTCGCCGGTACCCGTCAACCCGGCTCCGGCGTCGTGACCGTGGACGGCCATGACGTGCATGCCGAACCGGAGTCGATGCGCACCCGCATCGGGATCGTGCCGCGCCATGACCGCGTGCATCCTCATCTGACCGTCGAGCAGGCCCTCGGGTATGCCGCCGAGCTACGCCTGCCGCCGGACACCACGTCGGGCCAGCGCGCGCGGGTGGTGAACCAGGTGCTCGAAGAAACTGGCTTGACATCGCAGCGGACGACCGCGATCAGGAAGCTCTCGCCCGAGGGGCGGCGGTGCGTGTCGATGGCCGTCGAACTCGTCAGCCGGCCGACGCTGCTGGTGGTCGACGGGCTGAGTGCACGCTCGGAAGCCGCGCGGGAGGATCACCTCATCGCGGTGCTGCGGCGCCAGGCCGATCTGGGCTGTGCCGTCGTGGTGGCGATGACGTCGCAGGCTTCCCTCAATCATCTGACCATGTGCGACCAGGCGGTGATACTGACCGCCGCCGGCACCCCGGCCTTCGTCGGGGCGCCGCCGCAGGTGGAGTCCGCGATGGGCACCGCCGACTGGTCGAAAATCTTCGTGCAGGTGAGCGCCGATCCCGACGCCGCCCACCTCGCGTTTCGCGACCGGCAACTGAAGTCGGGCGGGATCACCCGGCCGGACGTCGCCGCGCCGTGGGCGATACCCCACCAGCTCAGCTGGATGCAGCAAACCAAGATGGTCTGCCGTCGCCAGCTGCGCCTGCTCGTCAACGACCATGGCTACGGCGTCTTCTTGGCGGTGCTGCCGTTGGTCCTGGCGGCGCTGACGCTGCTGACTCCCGGCGACTCGGGCCTGGGCCGGCCGGATTTGGCGAGCCCGAACCTGCACGAGGCCGTCGAGATCCTGGCTGCCCTCAACTTCGGCGCGGTGCTCATCGGCATCGCACTGACCATCCGCGACCTCGTCAACGAACGCCAAATCTACCGGCGCGAGCAGTCTGTCGGGCTGCAGACCTCTGCCTACCTGACCGGCAAACTCGTCGCCTTCGCCATCGCGGCCGCCGCGTTGACCGCCGCGCTGACCACGCTGGTCGTGGCCGGGAAAGGCGGCCCGGTGCACGGTGCGGTCCTGCTCGGCAACGCCGACATCGAGCTCTATGTGAGTCTGGCCGCGACGGCCATCGCCTCGGCGATCGTCGGCCTGGCGCTGTCTGCCCGCAGCAGATCGATGCGGGAGGCCCTGCCGCTGGCGGTCCCGGTCGTTCTGGCCTCGCTGTTGTTCGCCGGTGGGCTACTCCCGCTGGTGGGCACCTGGGGATACGACCAGATCTCCTGGTTGGTCCCGGCCCAGTGGGGCTTTGCGGCGTCGGCCTCCACCGTCGATCTGCGCAGGGTCGACAATTTGGCCGCCAACGTCGAGATGTGGACGCACTATGTGGGCTGGTGGTTGTTCGACATCAACATGCTCGCGCTCCTCGGCGCGCTCTGGGTGGGATTGGCCTGGTATTGGCTGCGGCCGCCCCAGCCGCCAGTCCACGACCGGTCGCCGCGCCGCGAACAGCAGGAAGTCGCCGCCTCGGCCGGCTGAAAGTAGGTTGCCGCCGGCGGCCTTGCCGATCCACCAGCGCCGATCCACCAGCGAGGTCGCCTCGCCGTGTGCCACCGCGCCGACGGGCGGATTACGGTCGAATCATGGTGCCGGACGCGAAGAGCACTGCCGAACATCTGCGCGACGCCTTGGACGGGCGTTGGCGCGACGTGAAGAACCGGATGCGGACCACGCTGGCCGAGGTCATGTTCCGCCCGCACTACACCCCGAACACCGTGATCGCCCGCACCAAGGTGGCCGAGCAGCTGCGGATCATGGCGGCGTTCGGTGTGGCTGCCGACAACTTCCGCAAAGAACACGGCGGCACCGGCGACGTCGGCGCGGCGATCACGATGATTGAGATGCTCGCGATGTCGGATTTGTCGCTGATGGTTAAGGCCGGGGTGCAGTGGGGTCTGTTCGGCGGTGCCATCGAGAACCC
>JAQTVU010000364.1 GCA_028706695.1 Mycobacterium sp. | reverse complement strand
CGGGTGCTCTACGGGATGTACTGGTGGATGACCAAGGACGCCGAGGACACCCAGCGCCGCCAGTTGGGTTTGCCGAAGACGCGGAGGTCCTCGGCGCGGCGGATCGTCGATGGCGGGGCGCTGGAGATTCAGGCCTATGACGCGGTGTACTTTCCGGGCCTGAAAGCCGAGTGGGGCGACCAACGCCCATTCGTCGGGGCGCTGACGCTGGAGTTGCCGACGCCGTGCGACGACGAGGTGGCTGCGTGGGTCGCCGCCGGAACGCCCCCGATCTACTTCGGCTTCGGCAGCATGCGGGTCGAATCCCCCGCCGAGACGGTGGCCATGATCGGCGATGTCTGCGCGCAGTTGGGCGAGCGCGCCCTGATCTGCGCCGGGGTCACCGACTTTGGCGGTGTGCCGCACCGCGACAACGTCAAGGTGGTCCGAGAAGTCAACCACGCGAGCGTTTTTCCCTCCTGCCGCGCGGTTGTGCACCACGGCGGGGCGGGCACCACGGCCGCGGGCATGCGGGCCGGGGTTCCCACCCTGGTCCTGTGGATCGGCGCCGAGCAGCCCGCCTGGGCGGTGCAGGTGCGCACGCTGAGGGTGGGTAAGGCGCGACGGCTGGCGTCGGCGACCAAGCGGTCGCTGCGCAAAGACCTGCGCGCCATCCTGGCGCCGGACTGCGTGGCCCGCGCCCGCCAGGTCGCCGCGCGGATGACACCGGCCAACGTCAGTGTGCGGGTGACCGCCGACCTGTTGGAGGACGCGGTTCGCCGGCATCGGCTGGTTTCGGTGGGCGGTAGCGAAAGCTGCCGGTAACCGGACGCTCGGCGGCAGGCCCGTCGCGGCGTCACCCAGCGATTCGCTCTGCCGGTCGGAGCCGGGAATGTTAGCCTGTGATTCCCGGCTTAGGCAGGCCAAAAGTCGTTTGCCGGTAACCGAACCGAAGGGAAACAATTGGTGTGCCCGCAGCGATCAGCAGTTAGCCGACCGGGGCGGTACCGAGCGCCGACGCGGGCGCACCGATGGTTTGCTGGGTGATGAGCGCCGAAACGGTCTTCGCCCTGACGAGCGCGCGGTCGGGCACCATGTCGTTGTACACGTTGCTCAAGCGCAATGCCCCGCAGTTCACCGTCGTGCACGAGACGAACAACAACCCGTGGAATCCGCCGATGTTCGGCCGCACGATTTTCGACCACGCCACCGGAAACCTGGAGGCCGTGCGCGCCGCGCTGCGCAGGAAGCGCCGGGCCGTCGACTGGCACCGCACACCGGCCTACATCGAAACCAGCCACGCCTTTCTCAAGTCATACTGGGACCTGTCCGCGGAATTCTTCCCCTGCACCAAGGTATTTCATCTGATCCGCCATCCCTTGGAGGTGGCGCGCAGCGAAGAAAACCGGGAACAGTGGATGGCCGACCGGCATGCACCCCTGTGCCGCTATCGTGGGCGCGACGGCCGGCTGTACAGGCGTTGGGCGCTCACCGAACTGGAGCCGATCTTCGCCGGCTTCGATCTCTTTCAGCTCACGACGTTTCAGCGCTACCTCGTTCAGTGGATCGAGATCGAGAACCGGGCGATGGAGTTCTTGCGGCGCTTCGACATGCACCACCGCTGCCTGACGCTCTACACCCCGCAGGACCTGAACGACCCGCGGCTGGCCGCGGCCGTCCTGGATTTCGTCGGCGCCGAGCACACAGCGCACGTCTCGCTGCCGGGCGCGCAGAACCGCAGCCATCCCGGTTATGAGACCATCCTGGGCGCTGACGAACTGCGCCAGTGCCGCGAGGTGATCGACGAGCTGCCGGCGACGTATCTCGAGATTTTCGAGCGTGAGCCGTATCGGGGGCAGCCCTGGGTCGGCCTGCTGAGCAAGTCGCACCGGGCCGAGCAGCCGGCCGCCGCCCGAAAAACACCGGTCCCCTAGGGCGATTCAGGCGACGCCGATTTCCTGGGCCATCATCGCGACTCCCAGCACCCCCGCGCTGATCGGCACCAGCCGCCGGGCGTGGGCGCGCATCCAGTTGTGCAGCTGCTGGGTCATCGCTTCGGTCTTGGCCGGGGCCACCAGGTAGCTGACGAGCGGAATCTCGACCAGCACAAAGGTCACCATCGTGAAGGCGACGGCCGCGCCGAGCTGTGTCCCCAGCGCGGCCCCGGAGGCCAGGATGGCGGTCAGCGCCGCCAGATACTGCACCGGCGGCGTCGCGGAGCCGAGGCCGGCCACGAACGCCACCCAGGGATTGCCACCGCCCAGCGCATTTCGCGCGTGGGACAGTAGCCGGGACAACGCCGTCGGCGTCTTCGGCCATGGCTGGGCGGCCAACGCGGCGCCGCCGGACGCCGGTGCCCGGGCGGGCCGACGCGCCGCACCCGTGGCGGTCACCGCGGCCACCGACAGCGCCAGCACGCCGACGACGAGCTGGATGTGCCCGCCGGTGAGGCGCGCCATGGTCGAGGTCATGTCGTGCACCATGCCGGGCAGGGTGTCGCGCAGCAGCAGCAACGCCCCCAGGCCGCCGACGACACCCGTCGCCATGCCGCCCAGCCAGAAGGCGAACAGATTCAGCAACGGACGTGGCCGCGAGATCAGCAGGATGGCGATCCCCAGGCGCACCGGGTCGGGCGCCGCGATGAGCGCCATCCACAGCACGAAGCCCCACACGGCGAAAACCCTACGCGGCGGCGGCCGATCGCACTGCGCAACGGAGGAATCGCGCGGCACGTCACGCCCGGGTCACGATGAGGTAGCCCAACGGCGATTCCCGAGCGTGAATCGTGACCGAATTGTAGGGTTGTCGGGTGTCAAGCCGTACTGGGTCACATGAGGCGGCCGCACCTGGGGGGATATTCGACCGCATCGGTGACTTCGTCATTCGGTGGCCGCTGATCGTCATCGCGGTATGGATCGCGGTCGCGGGCATTCTGGCGCTGATATTTCCGCCGCTTCCCGTGCAAGCGGGAAAGAATCCGCCGGCGCCCTTCCCCAAGGATGCGCCGACGATGCTCGTCCAGAAGGAGATGGAGAAGGCCTTCGGGTCCTCGGGGGAAACGACGTCCCTGTTGATGGTGCTGCTGACCGACGAGAACGGCATAACCGCCGCGGACGAGGCCGTCTACCGCAAACTGGTCGACAAGCTGCACCAGGACAAGCAAGACAAACTCGGGGTGCAGGACTTCCTCAGCACGCCGGAGATGCGAGAACTGCTGGCCAGCAAGGACGGCAAGGCCTTCAACCTGCCGATCAGCGTCCCCGGCGACCCGTCCGACCCGGCCACGCTGGCCAGATTCCACCGCGTCGGGCAGATCGTCAAGCAGACCGTCGCGGGAACCTCGATGACCGCCAACCTCAGCGGGCCGCTGGCGACGGTTGCCGATCTGACCGAACTGGGCACCGAAGACACGCATTTCATCGAGATCGCCACGGTGCTCAGCGTGCTGATCATCCTGTTGGTGATCTACCGAAACATCGTCACCATGCTGGTGCCGCTGGCCACCATCGGCATCTCGGTGGGGGCCGCCCAGGGGGTGCTGTCCGGGCTCGCCGAGGTGGGCCTGGCGACGAACCTGCAGGTCATCGTGTTCATGACCGCGGTCATGATGGGCGCCGGGACCGACTACGCGGTCTTTTTGATCAGCCGCTACCACGACTACCTGCGACACGGCGCCACGTCCGACGTGGCGGTCAAGAAGGCGATGATGTCGATCGGCAAGGTGATCGCCGCGTCGGCGGCCACCGTGGCGGTCACCTTCCTGGCGATGGTCTTCACCAAGCTGGACGTCTTCTCGGCGATCGGCCCCGCCATCTCGATCTCGATCGTCATTTCGCTGCTGGCCGCGATCACCTTCCTGCCCGCCGTGCTGGTGCTGACCGGGCGGCGCGGCTGGATCAACCCGCGCCGCGACCTGACCACCCGGATCTGGCGGATTTCGG
>JAQTVU010000363.1 GCA_028706695.1 Mycobacterium sp. | reverse complement strand
CGATCATGGCGCGGCCCTCGCGGTTGGAAGGCCGGCCAGAGCGTGCCGTTTCGTGGTTGTCCACCGAAACGGCGCGCGCTTACCAAAAGTTAGGTTTCTTGAGTTAGGAGAGTTAGAGGCCGCCGAAACCCGCACGGGCATTGGCTTTGCGGCGATTTCGCACGCCTGATGGCACGATAGGAGCACGCCCGATAGCACGAGTCCGGGCACGCCTGATAGCACGAAGCCATTCACAGCTTGTCCCGCGGTTGTCCCCGTGCCGTGGATGGCACGGGCCGGAACGTCAGCAGCTCGGCGCCGGTGCCCGGCATCCGCTCGATGCCGAGCACATAGCCGGGCAGCGACTGCCGCGCGACCAGCGCGCGCAGGTCGCAGGCGAAGTCGTAGGGCTTCGCCGTGCTGCCCGATTTGCGGTGCAGGTGCCGGAAGTCGAACTGCCAGCCGCCGGGCTGCTTGCCGCCGTGCTTGCGCACCAGGCGGTACAGCCACCGCTCGATGCCCCCGGTGAGCCGGAAATACGCCGGGTCGATGGTCAGCACTAGGGCGGCGTCGAGCACGCCGGCATAGAACCAGTCCGGCAGGATCAGCTCGATGCCCTGTGGCGTGCCGCGGGCGTCGGCCCGTTCCTTCCACTCGTTGATCCACGAGAAGCGATGCAGCCGCCGTCCGGTCGTCTCGCGGATGGAGGTCGCCACGGTGGTCGATTGCAGGCGATCCAAGGCCGCCTTGAGGCGCTGGTAGTCGCGCAGCGACACGCCGCGTCCGATGAAGCGCAGGATCTCGTAGGGCGTGGCGTGCATCAGGCGCGACGGGCGCAGGCCCGCGTCGCGCGCCTCCACGATCTGCGAGGCCGCCCAGATCAGCACGTCCGCATCCCAAATCGTCGCGATGCCGTGTTCCCGCGTGCCTTCCACGCGCACGGTGACGCCACCGGCGCGGAAGTCGATCGGCGCGGTGCGCCGCGACTTCGCCAGCGAGAAGAACGGAAAGGCCATCAAGTCCTGGCTGTCGCGTGGCGCCATGCCGTCGCCCGGCAAGGCGCGGAACAGGTCGAGCTGTTCCCGCTCCCGCGATCGGCCGGGCATTGTGATGGCCACCGGCATACCACCGATCAGCGCGCACGGCCGTCGGCCGAATGATGCTCGGCATATTCGGGATCAGACGTGGTCTCGTAGCTGCGCTGGTCGGCCCAAGCGTCGAGGTCGGCCACCGCGTACATGACGCGGCGGCCGAACTTGCGGAACTTCGGCCCGTTGCCGATCACTCGCTGCTTCTCCAGCGTGCGCGGCGACAGCCGCAGGTACCCGGCGGCTTCGTCGTTGGTGAGGTAACGTTGGGGCTGCGAGGGCGTGGTGACGGCGGCGGCAGCAGGCCGCAAGGGTGCGGGTCGCATCAAGTGAACCTCCATCGGTCAGAAACGCCGGCGGCACCAGCGCAGCCGGATGGAGGCAGTCTCAAGATAGCGATGCGTTGCGCCGAGGGTCGTTTTGCGGCGCGGGCAATACGGCCCTCCCCAGGTCAATCGAGCTGTGCCAGGCGGCGGTAGCCGCCGCGCATTAGCGACTGACCGCGCCGCACCAGCCGGCGCACGCGCGAGCGCAGGCCGCCGTCCGCGTACCAGCCCGCTACCACGGCTTCGGCGCCGAACAGCCCCACGGCCGTCTCGCGCAACGACGCACCCGCGAGGGTTGCGTCGAGCGCCTGCAGGGTGTGCAGTTCCAGCAGCGCGGTGGGCGCCGGTCGCGCGCGGACCGTTGCCGCAGGTACGGCCGCGTCCACCGTCGCCACTTTGTCCAGCTCGTCCGCGATCGTGCGGCAGCTCACGCAAGATGCGGCGCATGCGCGCACGGCATAGACATAGGCCATGCCATCGGCCAGGCCGGGCGCGAGTGTGAGCCGCACGCGGCAGCCGGGCCAGCGTGCGGTCAACATCAGGCGCTTGCCGTCGTGGATCAGGCACTTGTGACCGGGGATGCGCCAGAACTCGAAGACGGTGGCCTTCGGCGGTGGGTCGGCGTCCGGGTAGAGCTGAAGCACGGCGTCGTGGTCGGGGAACCAGGCGGGATGCGCGTCGCGCGCATCCCGCGCCGGGTCTTCCAGCAGGCGCAAGCCCCAGGCATGCGCCGCATCAGGCTGGCGACGACGGCGCAGCCAATCGCGCCGGTAGCTGGGATGGCGGCGGAGGTATTCCCAGGCCAGCGCGGGGCCGTCCAGATGCAGCACGTACAGGTACGCGGCGGAGGGATACCAGACATCGGCGCTTCGATCAGCCATGACGCGACCTCCTGTTTGACAGGAACGTCGCGACCGGCGTTGAACACGGGAGCTACGGCATCAGCGGCATCAAAGCGCCATCGGGAAGGCGAAACTTGCGATCAGGGGTGTCAAGACCGATGCGCGCCGAAGCCTTGCATGGATCGTCCGAGTGCGACGGCTGCGCCGTGGGGACATCGTGCGCAGCACCGGACACCCTGCCACAAGCCGCTCCCGGCATCCTGTCTCTTTCGGTCCGGCTCGCCCCTGCTGGATGCAAGAGTGCCGATTCGGACTGCAGCCGTCTTGAGTGAGACCGAAATAGACACAATGCGCCCCGCTCAGTCGGGAATGGAACCGTCGCGCTGTGCGAGCTGCACATACTCCGATAACGGCCGTGCGGCGCGGAAATACAGGTCGCGCAGGATGGACCGCTGCCGCGGCCCGACGATGCCGGCCAGGTCGGACAGCTTGACCGTCCCGAGCGCCGGCATCCCGATGCCGAGGTCGATCAATCCCCAGGCGGTGTCGCCATCAGCGGGATCGAGCGCGGCCAACAGCCAGATCGCGTGCGCGTCCGGGGTGAACAGCCGCACCACCGGCAGCGGGTCGATGCTTTGACCGGCCGCGCGCGCCGCGCCGATGGCAAGCAGCTGCGCACGTTGTTCGGCGGTGACGAGCGGCTGGGTCATGATCGGGATTCCCACGAAACCGACGATGCGCGGATGCGCTTTGCCGGCAAGACGCGGAAGCGTCGAAGCGGATGTGTGCTTTCGTGCGGAAGCACGAAGGCGCAAGCCGTCGAATCCGTACAAGCACGGAAACGCAGACGCGGCATGGTGGATGTCAGGAAAGGCACGGATGCGGCTCCCCGTTTCTGTCGAAATCCGCCGATGCGGATTTCCGTAAAGGCACGAATACGGAAATCAATACCCTCAAATGAACACTATAGATTGTAGCCCTATAGGGCTCAATCGGCTGTCATCTTGGTTTTTCGGGGGAAACCATTGGTGGCGGCGAAACACTCATTGGCGGCGGCCATACGGACGGTCAGGAAAGCGCGCGGCTTGAGCCAGGAAGCGTTCTCCGACGTGTCCAGCCGCACCTATATGAGCTCGCTGGAGCGCGACCAGAAAAGCCCGACCATGCACAAGCTGACCGAGCTGTGCGAAGTCATGGGAGTTCATCCGCTCACGCTGCTGACGCTGGCGTACGCTGGCGACAATACGCGCAAAGTTGACCAGCTCTTGGCGCAGGTGCGCCAAGAGCTTGAGGCCGTGTTGAAAGAGCGCGACGACGCACCTTAGACGCACACGCGCCGTTCGGCTTCAGTAGCATGGCGCGCCGCCGCAATGGACAGGTGGCTCGCTGACTCGGTCGTAGTGGGGCTGTCCGGCTTAGCCTCCCCATCTCCGCATGGCGCCCCTCTCAGTCTTGCGCTAACAGATGACGAACAGTCGCAACTGCCTCACGCCAACTATCGGTGACCAACTGCAAGACACGAGCATCGGCTTCACCTTCGTTTTTCTCTTCAAACCAGCTTTGGTTGTGGTGATTGATGCGATCACGATAGCCCGGACCTTTTCCCCATTCGCTATAACAGGCCTTCCAAAAGTTGGCGTCAGCGGTCATCTCATCCGAGTGAATGCTTTGCCCAACCAGTTGGGCTTTTCGGACGAGAGCATC
>JAQTVU010000362.1 GCA_028706695.1 Mycobacterium sp. | reverse complement strand
CAAGACAAGTCTGACCTGTTTCAGGCAATCGGGGAGCGGCTGCGCGACATGCTGTGGGCCGCGATCTTCCCGTCGGTGGAACTGAAGACCGACTCCGCCCGTGAGGTGATCCGGCGCGCCGTCGAGGAGTACGTGACCCTAGTCGACCTGCATCCCAACGTGCTGCGGGTCTTCATCCAGGGACGTTCGGCCGCCACCCCGCAGTCCACCGTCCAGATCCTCAACGAGGGCCGCGGCATCACGCTGGCCATGGCCGAGATGTTCGACAACGAGCTGCGCGAGATGGCGCTCGACCACGCGGCGGTAGAACTCGCCGCCCACGCGGCCTTCGGCTCGGCGGCGGCGGCCACCGAGTGGTGGCTGGGGCCTCACCCCGACAGCCCGCGGCGCATGCCGCGCGAGCAGTTCGTCGCGCACCTGACGACGATCATGATGGCGGTCATCGTCGGCACCGCCGAGGCGCTTGGCATCGCGCTCGATCCGGACCTGCCGGTTCACTGCGTGGTCCCGCGCGACTCCGCGGCCGGCTGAGCGTCGGACGGCCCATCACGACACATGGCGGGCCGTTCCGCGGAACGCTTATCGGCTGGCGGCGGTCGAGAAGCTCTGCGCCCTTCATCGGACGTGCGCAGACCGAGGGCAGGCTGCGGCCGGAGGTGGTGGCCGCCGACGCGTTCCGCGCCCGGCGCGCGTTGACAGCCCCAGCCGGGGCGGACAGACTGAATTTCAGAAGTATCCGGTACCGGCGTTCCCAGGAAGGATCGCAGCATGACCATTGCCGAGGCCGTCACCGATTCGAGGCCGGGGACCCGGGGCCACCAGCCGGTGCACACGCGCGCCATCATCGTCGGGACCGGATTCTCCGGACTCGGGATGGCCATCAAGCTGCAGCAGCGGGGCGTGGATTTCGTGATCCTGGAGAAAGCCGACGACATCGGCGGCACCTGGCGCGACAACAGCTACCCCGGCTGCGCCTGCGACATCCCGTCGCACCTGTACTCCTTTTCCTTCGAGCCCAAGCCGGACTGGAAGAACCTGTTCTCCTATCAGCCCGAGATCTGGGATTACCTCAAGGGGGTAACCGAAAAGTACGGGTTGCGCCGCTACATCGAGTTCAATTCGCTGGTCGATCGCGCCCACTGGGACCAGGACGAGTGCCGATGGCACGTCTTCACCAGTGACGGACGCGAATACATCGGTCAGTTCCTCATCTCGGGCGCTGGCGCCCTACACATCCCGGCCTTTCCCGACATCGAGGGGCGTGGCGAATTCCGCGGCCCGGCTTTCCACTCCGCGCAGTGGGACCACAGCGTCGACCTGACCGGCAAGCGGGTGGCGGTGATCGGCACCGGCGCCAGCGCGATCCAGATCGTGCCGGAGATCGTGGGCGAGGTCGCCGAAGTTCAGCTTTACCAACGCACCCCGGCGTGGGTGGTGCCGCGCACCAACGAGGAGATCCCCCCGGCGCTGCGCCGCGCGCTGGCCAACGTCCCGGGACTGCGGGCGCTGCTGCGCCTGGGCATCTACTGGGGCCAAGAGGCGTTGGCCGTCGGCATGACCAAGCGACCCAACCTGCTGAAATTCATCGAGGCCTACGCCAAATACAACATCCGCCGCTCGATCAAGGACCGGGAGTTGCGCCGCAAGCTGACCCCGCACTACCGCATCGGGTGCAAGCGAATACTGAATTCCTCCACGTATTACCGCGCGATCGCCGACCCGAAGACCCAGCTGATCACCGACCGCATCGTCCGGATCGCGCCCGACGGCATCGTCACCACCGAGGGCAAAGGCCGGGAAGCGTTCAAGGAAGTCGATGTCATCGTCTACGCCACCGGTTTCCATGTGACCGATTCCTACACCTACGTCCAAATCAAGGGACTGCACGGCGAGAACCTGGTGGACCGCTGGAACCGGGAAGGGATGGGGGCGTATCGCGGCATCACCGTCGCCGACATGCCGAACCTGTTCTTCCTGCTCGGGCCCAACACCGGATTGGGGCACAACTCGGTGGTGTTCATGATCGAGTCGCAGGTCCGCTACGTCGCCGACGCGATCAAGACCTGCGACAAGCGGGGCGCGCAGGCCCTGGCGCCGACCCGCGCCGCGCAGGACAGGTTCAACCACGAGTTGCAGCGCAGGTTGGGGCGGTCGGTGTGGAACAGCGGTGGTTGCAGCAGCTGGTATCTCGACGAGCATGGCAACAACACGGTGCTCTGGGGCGGCTACACCTGGGAGTACTGGCGGGAGACCCGCGCGGTCAGGCCCGAGGAATACCAGTTCTTCGGGGTCGGCACGGGTTCGCGAGGCGACCGCGCGGCGGCGGCCGCCTCCGGCTGAATCCGCCGCGACCGCGTGCTCGAGCCCGGGGCCCGGATGGTCGCCGCGGGTGTTCGCCGAGTGTGGGCGCTGTCCCGAGGAGGCGCCGGCCCGACACGCGCCAACACCATGTTGTGTTGCCCGGGCTTGTCGCACCCCAGGGGTAGTGTTTGTGCTCGAGGTAGCCGCAGGCAAAACGTCTGGTGAGGTGGGAGTCTGGTGACTGAGAACATGAAGCTGATTGACCGCGTTTCGGCGATCAACTGGAACCGGCTGCACGACGACAAGGACGCCGAGGTGTGGGACCGGCTGACCGGGAACTTCTGGTTGCCCGAGAAGGTGCCGGTGTCCAACGACCTGCCGTCCTGGGCGACGCTGACCGCCGGCGAGAAGCAGCTGACCATGCGGGTGTTCACCGGTCTGACGCTGTTGGACACCATCCAGGGGACGGTGGGGGCGGTCAGTCTGATCCCCGACGCGCTGACGCCGCACGAGGGGGCCGTCTACACCAACATCGCGTTCATGGAGTCGGTGCACGCCAAGAGCTACAGCTCGATTTTCTCCACATTGTGCTCGACGGCCGAGATCGACGATGCGTTCCGCTGGTCGGAGGAGAACGTCAACCTGCAGCGCAAGGCCGAGATCGTCATGCAGTACTACCGCGGCGACGAACCGCTCAAGCGCAAGGTGGCCTCCACGCTGCTGGAGAGCTTCTTGTTCTACTCCGGGTTCTACTTGCCGATGTACTGGTCGAGCCGGGCCAAGCTGACCAACACCGCCGACATGATTCGGCTGATCATCCGTGACGAGGCCGTCCACGGGTACTACATCGGCTACAAATTCCAGCGTGGCCTGGCGCTGGTCGGCGACACCAAGCGCGCCGAGATGAAGGACTACACCTACGAACTGCTCTTCGAGCTCTACGACAACGAGGTGGAGTACACCCAGGATCTCTATGACGAGGTCGGGCTGACCGAAGACGTCAAGAAGTTCCTGCGCTACAACGCCAACAAGGCGCTGATGAACCTCGGCTATGAGGCCCTGTTCCCGCGCGACGAGACCGACGTGAACCCGGCCATCCTCTCGGCGTTGTCGCCCAACGCCGACGAGAACCACGACTTCTTCTCGGGGTCCGGATCGTCTTATGTGATCGGCAAGGCCGTCGTCACCGAGGACGAAGACTGGGAGTTCTAGAGCGGCTGGTCTGGGCCATTCGTGCCGGAGCTGGTCGCCGATGCAGCCAGAGCGGTGCAGCGTGGGTCAGTGCCCGGCGGCCGGCAGCCAAGTCGGCGAGCGCCGGTGCCACGGACTTCTTTCAGCCCAGCGCATGGCGAGAGCACTCCACTTGCAACGGAATTCCTCGACCGGCCCGGCGGTGAGCTGATCCCCGCCCGGCGGACGCGGCTACCCGAAAGCCAGTGCCACGTCGTCGCCGGAGGGCGGGGGCACGGCGCCGCGCTCACCGCTTTGTTCGCGCCCGGCCGCCACACACCCGCCGGTCGCCACGACGACCGGATCGATTCGCAGGATCGCGTACCCGGCGACCGCGCCGGCACCGAACCCGGGGGCGAACACCCTGGTCGGCCGGGTGATCGTGGCGTCGACGACGGCATCGTGCACAGCCAGTGGG
>JAQTVU010000361.1 GCA_028706695.1 Mycobacterium sp. | reverse complement strand
AGCCATGTGCAGGGCACCGATGTGGTGGCCTCGCTGGTGGTGTTCGAGGACGGTCTGCCACGCAAATCGGACTACCGCCACTTCGCGATCCGGGAAGCCGCCGGCCGGGGCCGCTCCGACGACGTCGCCTCGATCGCCGAGGTGACCCGCCGGCGGTTCATCCGCCACCTGAGCGACAAGAACGACCCCAACATGCTGTCCCCGGAAGGCAAGTCACGCCGCTTCGCCTACCCGCCGAATCTGTACGTCGTCGACGGCGGCGCGCCGCAGGTCAATGCGGCCGGCGCCGTGCTCGACGAGCTGGGTGTCACCGACGTGGCGGTGATCGGCCTGGCCAAACGGCTCGAAGAGGTGTGGGTGCCCTCCGAGCCGGACCCGGTCATCCTGCCGCGCAGCAGCGAGGGGCTCTATCTGCTGCAGCGGGTGCGGGACGAGGCGCACCGGTTCGCCATCGCCTACCATCGCAGCAAGCGGTCCAAGCGAATGACCGCATCGGTGCTGGATTCGGTGCCAGGATTGGGAGAACACCGCCGCAGGGCGCTGGTAGCGCATTTCGGATCGATAGCCCGCCTCAAGGAGGCCACCGTCGAGCAGATCACCGCCGTCCCGGGCATCGGCGTGGCTACCGCCACCGCCGTTCTGGACGCCCTGCGAGCCGCGCAGCCGGGGGACTCCGGATGAACGGCCACGGTGAGCTGACCGAGGGTCACCCGGGTCCCGGCGACGAAGGGACCGCGGCCGGCATCGACGTCGTTCTGGTGACCGGGCTGTCGGGGGCCGGCCGCGGCACGGCGGCCAAGGTGCTCGAGGACCTCGGCTGGTACGTGGCCGACAACCTGCCGCCCCAGCTGATCACCCGGATGGTGGATTTCGGGCTGGCCGCCGGCTCACGGATCACCCAGTTGGCGGTGGTCATGGACGCCCGGTCGCGCGGCTTCACCGGTGATCTGGACTCGGTGCGCACCGAACTGGCCACCCGCAACATCGCCCCGCGCGTGGTGTTCCTGGAGGCCTCCGACGACATGCTGGTGCGCCGCTACGAGCAAAACCGCCGCAGCCACCCGCTGCAGGGCGCGCAGACGCTGGCCGAGGGGATCGCCGCCGAACGCAAGATGCTGGCTCCGGTGCGCGCCGGCGCCGACCTGATCATCGACACGTCGACGCTGTCGGTGCGCGGCTTGCGGGAGAGCATCGAGCGGGCTTTCGGTGGCGGTGCCACCGCCTCCACCAGCGTCACCGTCGAGTCGTTCGGCTTCAAATACGGCCTGCCGATGGACGCCGACATGGTGATGGACGTGCGGTTCCTGCCGAACCCGCACTGGGTCGACGAGTTGCGTCCGCTGACCGGCCAGCACCCGGCGGTGCGCGAATACGTACTGGCCCAGCCGGGCGCGGCCGAGTTCCTCGACGCTTACCATCGTCTGCTGAACCTGGTCGTCGACGGGTACCGCCGGGAAGGCAAGCGTTACATGACGATCGCCGTCGGCTGCACCGGCGGCAAGCATCGCAGCGTCGCCGTCGCCGAGGCGTTGATGGGGCTGCTGGGCGGCAGCGAGCGATTGTCGGTGCGGGTGCTGCACCGGGATCTGGGTCGCGAATGAGCCGGCCACAGGATCCCCCGGCGAACCGGAGCATCGTCGCGCTGGGTGGCGGGCACGGCCTGTACGCAACGCTGTCGGCGGCCCGCCGGCTGACTCCGTACGTCACCGCGGTGGTGACCGTCGCCGACGACGGCGGCTCATCGGGCCGGCTGCGCAACGAGCTGAACGTGATCCCCCCGGGCGATCTGCGAATGGCATTGGCCGCGTTGGCATCTGACAGCCCGCACGGGCAGTTGTGGGCCACCGTCCTGCAGCACCGATTCGGCGGCAGCGGCGCGCTGGCCGGGCATCCCATCGGCAACCTGATGCTGGCCGGCCTGTGCGAGGTGTTCGGCGATCCGGTCGCCGCCCTCGACGAACTCGGCCGCATCCTCGGCGTCACGGGCAGGGTGTTGCCGATGTGCCCGATCGCGCTGCAGATCGAGGCCGACGTCTCGGGCCTGGAGACCGATCCGCGGATGTTTCGGCTGATTCGCGGGCAGGTGGCGATCGCGACCACGCCGGGCAAGGTGCGGCGGGTGCGGCTGCTTCCACCCAACCCGCCGGCCACCCGGCAGGCCGTCGACGCGATCATGGCCGCCGACCTGGTGGTGCTGGGTCCGGGGTCGTGGTTCACCAGCGTGATCCCGCACGTGCTGGTGCCGGAGCTCGTTTCCGCGTTGCAGGCCACCGGCGCCCGCCGGACCCTGGTGCTCAACCTGGTGGCCGAGCCGGGGGAGACCGCCGGCTTCTCGGTGGAGCGCCACCTGCACGTGCTGGCTCAGCACGCCCCCGGCTTTTCCGTCGACGACATCGTCATCGACGCCGAACGGGTGCCCGGTGACCGGGAACGCGAGCAACTGCGACGCACCGCGACGTTGCTGCAAGCCGAGGTGCGCTTCGCAGACGTGTCCCTACCTGGTACACCTTTACATGACCCGGGCAAGCTGGCGGCGGCCCTGGACTGCGTACGGGCGCGCGAGGGGGACGCGTCGGCGCCCGGTGCGACAACCACCGAGGAGATCCGGGTCGACGGTCGACGTCCACAGACGGGGCGACTGGACCGGCTGGCAAGTGGACCGGAGGGTGACGGCGCGTGGCGATGACGACCGAAGTCAAAGATGAGCTCAGCCGCCTGATCGTGAAGTCGGTCAGCGCGCGCCGCGCCGAGGTCACCTCGCTGCTCCGCTTCGCCGGCGGCCTGCACATCACGGGCGGCCGGGTGATCGTCGAGGCCGAGGTGGAGCTGGGCAACATCGCGCGGCGGCTGCGCAAGGATGTCTTCGACCTGTACGGGTGCACCGCCGTCGTGCATGTGTCGTCCGCCAGCGGAATTCGCAAGACCACCCGATACGTGCTGCGGGTGGCCAACGAGGGCGAGGCGCTGGCACGCCAGACCGGCCTGCTCGACAACCGGGGGCGCCCGGTGCGCGGTCTGCCGGCCCAGGTCGTCGGCGGCAGCATCGCCGAAGCCGAGGCCGTGTGGCGGGGAGCCTTTCTGGCGCACGGGTCGCTGACCGAGCCGGGACGCTCGTCGGCCCTGGAGGTCAACTGCCCCGGCCCGGAGGCCGCGCTGGCGTTGGTGGGGGCGGCGCGCCGGCTGGGGGTCGGCGCCAAGGCCCGGGAGGTGCGTGGCGCCGACCGGGTGGTGGTGCGCGACGGGGAGGCCATTGGCGCGCTGCTGACCCGCATGGGCGCCCAGGACTCCCGGCTGGTCTGGGAGGAACGCCGGATACGCCGCGAGGTGCGTGCGACGGCCAACCGGCTCGCCAATTTCGACGACGCCAACCTGCGCCGCTCGGCACGCGCCGCGGTCGCGGCGGCCGCCCGGGTGGAGCTGGCGCTGAAGATCCTCGGCGACGGTGTGCCCGACCATCTGGCCACGGCCGGCAAGCTGCGCGTCGAGCACCGGCAGGCATCCCTGGAGGAACTTGGCCGGCTCGCCGACCCTCCGATGACGAAAGACGCTGTGGCCGGCCGCATTCGGCGGCTGCTGTCGATGGCCGACCGTAAGGCCAAGGTGCAGGGCATCCCGGACACCGAGTCGGCGGTGACGCCGGACCTGTTGGAGGACGCCTGACGCCCTCGACGGCAAGCTCCACGACGTCAGCGCCCCACCCACGAGCGCAGACGCGGTCGTCGGCCAGGTCAGGTCAGGTCGACGGCGTCACCAGATGCCAGTCATCGCCGAAACCGTGGGCCTTGACGGCCTCACCCTCGGCCTCCACGTTGACGGTCATGCCGGCCAGCCGAAGATCGCTCAGCGCAATCCTGCCCCACTCCACCGGCAGATGGGGCGATACCACCAGGATGCGGCTTGGCACATGCGGGTCGAGGCCTAGGCAGGAGCGCAGCAGCAGCAACGGTGCG
>JAQTVU010000360.1 GCA_028706695.1 Mycobacterium sp. | reverse complement strand
GACGGCGCGGTGGCCGGGTTACACCGGATCGAGGTGCCCACCGTGGTCACCTCCACGCGCACACCGGCACCGACGGTGCCCGAGGATGCGCCGCAGTTCGTGCGCACCGTGACCGCGGAGATGATGGCCGGGCGCGGAGACGCCTTGCCGGTCAGCGCGCTTCCGGTGGACGGCACCTACCCGAGCGGCACGACCGCATACGAGAATCGCAACATTTCTGAACTGGTCGCAGTCTGGGACTCCGACAGCTGCATTCAGTGCGGCAACTGCGGCTTCGTCTGCCCGCACAGCGTGATCCGCTCCAAGTTCTACGACCAATCCCAGCTGGCCGGGGCGCCAAAACAGTTCGACTCCGCGCCCCTGGACGCCGTCGGCCTCCCGAACGCCCGGTTCTCGCTGCAGGTGTACGTCGAGGACTGCACCGGGTGCGGCCTGTGCGTCGAGGCCTGCCCGGTTGTCATACCCGGCACAACCGTCACCAAGGCGATCAATCTCGGTCCCGGCGAGCCCCGGTTGGCCGCCGAGCGAGAGAACATCGCCTTCTTCGAGACCCTGCCGGTCGGTGATCGGTCCCGGGTGGACTTCGGCACCGTCCGCGGCACCCAGTTCCTGCAGCCGCTGTTCGAGTTCTCCGGCGCCTGCGCGGGTTGCGGAGAGACGCCGTACCTCAAGCTCCTCTCACAGCTTTTCGGCGACCGGCTGATGATCGCCAACGCGACCGGCTGCTCGTCCATCTACGGCGGCAACCTGCCCACCACCCCGTGGACCACCGACGCCGACGGGCGGGGCCCGGCCTGGTCGAACTCGCTGTTCGAGGACAACGCGGAGTTCGGGCTCGGCATGCGGTTGGCCAGCGACGGACACGCCCAACTGGCACGGCGACGCCTCGCCGAATTGCGCGACGCCCTCGGCAACGAGTTCGTCGACGCCATTCTGGGGGCACCGCAGCTGCGGGAGTCGGAGTTGGCGGCCCAGCGTGAGCGAGTGGCCGAGCTCAAGAACCGCCTCGAAGGTCTCGATCCCGCCCTGACCGCTGACCTGCGCAGCGTGGTGGACAGCCTGGTCCGGCGCAGCGTGTGGATCGTCGGCGGTGACGGCTGGGCCTACGACATCGGGTCCGGCGGGCTCGACCACGTCCTGGCCAGCGGGCGCAACGTCAACGTGCTGGTGCTCGACACCGAGGTCTACTCGAACACCGGCGGTCAGATGTCGAAGGCGACCCCACTGGGCGCGGTCGCCAAGTTCGCCGCCGCCGGCAAGACGGAGCCGTTGAAGGATCTCGCTCTTCAAGCGATCGCCTACGGAAACGTCTACGTCGCCAAGGTCGCCATGGGTGCCGACCCGCAGCAAACTCTGCAGGCATTCCGCGAAGCGGAGGCTTACGACGGCCCTTCGTTGGTGATCGCTTACAGCCAATGCATCGCGCACGGCATCGACATGCGCCTCGGGATGGATCAGCAGTACCGCGCGGTCGCCAGCGGGCACTGGCCGCTGATCCGCTACGACCCGGTGTTGCGGGCGGGCGGGGAGAACCCGTTCCTGCTCGATTCGCACCGGCCGCGGATCCCGCTCGACGCCTACCGCAACCGGGAACTGCGGTACCGCGCACTGGCCAATTCCGATCCGGCCGAGTACGACCGGCTGCTCGGCCTCGCCGAACAGGCCATCGCTCAGCGCTGGAAGGTGTACGAGGAGATGGCGTCTCGCGGTCCGCAACGCTTCACCGCCGATGCCCGCAGGGAGCACTGATGGAACTGTCGACCCGCTATCTGGGCCTCACATTGCGCAACCCGCTGGTCGCGGCCGCTTCCCCGCTGTCGCAGACCGTCGACGGCGTCCGGCGCCTCGCCGACGCCGGCGTCGGCGCGGTGGTGCTGTACTCGCTGTTCGAAGAGCAGCTGCACCGCGAGGAGCTACAGAACGCACGAATGGCCGAGGCAGGCACCGAGAGCTTCGCCGAAGCCCTGTCCTACTTTCCGGCCGGAGCCGACGCCGACCACGGCCCACGCCGGTACCTGAGCCTGCTCGAACGCGCGGCCCGCGCGGTCTCGGTTCCCGTGATCGGCAGCCTCAACGGCAGCACGCCCGGCAGTTGGGCCCGCTACGCGCGGTCGATGCAGGACGCCGGCGCGGCCGCAATCGAATTGAACATCTACTACCTGCCCGGCGATCCGCACATCTGCGGCCGCGACGTCGAACAACGTCACCTCGACATCCTGGCGCGGGTCAAGGATATGGTGACCGTACCGGTGGCGGTGAAACTCAGCCCATACTTCAGCGCGACCGGCGAGATGGCGCAGCGCCTCGACGAGGCCGGTGCGGACGGGCTTGTTCTGTTCAACCGATTCCTGCAGCCCGACATCGACCCCGAGCGCCTCACCGTGGTGCGCGAGGTGTCGTTGTCCACGCCCGCGGAGATTCGGTTGCCGCTGACGTGGATTGCGTTGCTGCGCAGACGGGTCGGCGCGTCGCTCGCCGCGACGACCGGCGTCGAGAGCTCCACTGAGCTGATCAAGTACCTGCTGGCCGGCGCGGATGCGGTGATGACCGCGTCAGCACTGCTGCGCCACGGCCCCGAACACGCCGCCGTACTGCTCGACGGCCTGTGTGCATGGATGGGGCGCAAGGCATACGCCACGGTCGAGGAACTGCGCGGGCTGCTCGCCACACCCGTCGGCGCCGACGAAACCGCACGCGAACGCGAGGACTACGTCAGCGCACTCCGGCAAGCCAACAGCACCGACTACGGCGCCTGGTAACCGGGGCGGCTCGCACACATTCGACGGCGATTCAAGCTGCTCAAGGTCGTTCGGCCCTTACCGCGGCGCCGCCGCAGGTCGGCGGAGAGTCCGCCCAGCCCGGCCTGGATGCGGCGCGGGTTGTACCAGCCGTCGATGTAGCGAAACAGCGCCGATTCTGCTTCTGCTCTGGTAGCGAAAGGTGTTGCAGGCCAGTAGATCGACTCGATTTTTAGGGTTGACCACAGGTTCTCGGCCAGTGCATTGTCGAAGCTGTCCCCGACGCTTCCGGTGGACGGGGCGATGCCGGCGTCACACAACCGCTGGGTGAAGCGCACCGCGGTGTATTGACAGCCCTTGTCCGAGTGGTGGATCAGCTGCCCGTCGCGGATATCGCGTGAGAAGATGGCGTAGTCCAGGGCGGAGATCACCAGGTCGGTGCCGGCGCGAGGACCGCTGCGCCAGCCGACGACCTTGTTGGAGAACGCGTCGCGCACGCTGGCCAGCCACAACACGCCTTCCCCAGTCAGGATCCGGGTCAGGTCGGCCACCCACTTGGTGTTGGACGCGGTAGCGGTGAAGTCGCGGCCGAGCGCCGGCTGGTGGCCAAGTCGACCATCACCGGGCTGATGTCGACGCCGAGGTAGTTGACACTGGAAGGCAGCGCAGCCAGCAGGTTCGCAGCCCACCTGCCCGTGCTGCAACCGAACTCGAAAATCGTCTGGTCCCCGGCGAGGTCCGCAGTGGCCACGAGCCGGTTTATCGTCGCGTCCTCATAGAAGGCCTGCCAGTCCTGGACGCGTCCGATCCGGTCGTAGACCCAATGAGCCTGGTTCAGCGTAAGCGCCACGGTTCGTCCTCCTCATTCGCCCACCACACCGGTCGATGTCGGTGCGTCAGTACCGCTCCGCGGTATCTCGGTGCGCCCCGTCGACGTGGGTGCATGCGGGTCCACCTTGTCACGACGACTCTGCGGCGGCGTCACCGTCGTTGCCCACCAACTCCTTCTTTGCCTCTGCCAGCTCGGCTTTGGCGGCGGCGTCGACCTGCGGATACTGCGGGTTGAGGTTCCGCAGCGTCTTCAACAGTGTTGACGGACATTCAGGGTGACCACCTGGGGGCGGGGGTCCGGCGTTGAGGGTGAGGACGCTTCGGCGGGATCTGAGCGGCGGCATGGTGACGACGCCCGCCGTTCCGGGGGGTCACGGTGGCCTG
>JAQTVU010000359.1 GCA_028706695.1 Mycobacterium sp. | reverse complement strand
GCAAACAGGATCCGGCACTGGCCGAGCATCAACACCATCACCACGGTGGTCAGTCCGGCCAGCGCTCCGACTGCGATGACTTGACCGGCCCACGGCACGCCGTTTGCGGTGAACGCCGTGGCCAGGTTCGCCTGCCCGCTGCCCGGCACCGTCTTGAGCTGGGTGTAGGAAACCATGCCCGACAGCACGACCGAGACGGCGACGTAAAGGACGGTCACGATCGCCAGCGACGCCAGGATGCCCTTGGGGACGTCGCGCTGCGGGTTCTTGGTCTCCTCGGCCATGGTGGCCACGATGTCGAAACCGATGAACGCGAAGAATACGATCGAGGCCCCCGCCAGCACGCCGTACCAGCCGTAGTGGCTGCTGTGCGCCCCGGTCAGCAACGACAGCACCGACTGCTTGACGCCGGCGGCGTCGTGCCCGGCCTCCGGCTCGGGGACGAACGGCGAGTAGTTCGAGGCCTTGATGTAGAAGGCGCCGACCGCCACGACCAACACCACCACGAAGACCTTGACGGCCGTGACCACCGCGGAGAACCGCGACGACAACTTGGTGCCCAGGCCGATCAGCGTCGCGACCACCGAGACGATCAGCAGCGCCCCCCAGTCCAGCCGTATCGAACCGAACTGCATTGTGTTGTAAGCATATCCGAGGATCGTGCCCAGATAGCTGGACCAGCCCTTGGCCACCACGGCCGCGCCGATCGCCAGTTCCAGCAGCAGGTTCCAGCCGATCATCCAGGCGACGAACTCACCGAAGGTGGCGTAGGAGAACGTGTACGCGCTGCCGGCGACGGGCAGCGTCGAGGCGAATTCGGCATAACACAGCGCGGCCAGCGCGCAGGTCACCGCGGCGATCACGAAGGACACCCAGATGGCCGGGCCGGTGATGTCCCCGGCGGTCGAGGCGGTCACGGTGAAGATGCCGGCGCCGATCACCACCGCGACCCCGAACACCACCAGGTCCATCCAGGTGAGGTCCTTGCGCAGCCGGGCGTCCGGCTCATCGGTGTCGGCGATCGACTGCTCCACCGATTTCGTGCGCCATCGATTGGCCATTCATCCTCCCGTTCAACACCCGCTGGACGGCACAGTACTTGGGCGCTCCGCAAAGACGTCGGAGGGCGAAGGGTCCGGCGAGCAGGGGCGTCAGACGGCGAAGCAGCGGCCGACGGCGTTCGCGCCGATTCTCGCCGCTCGGTCTGTAGGAAGCGCCGGCAGGCCGCCAAAGACCGGCGTCAGGCCGTCACAACCCTACCGTCGCCCGCAACAACTTGGCGGGCTCGCGCGCGACCAGCCGGATCGGCCCGTCGTCGGCCGCCACCCAGGCGGCCGCGCCCCGGTGCAACGTGAGCGATGCGGACTTGGCGTGCACCGTCGTCGACCCCTCCGTGCAGAGCAGGATCTGCGGGCCCTCGTGGCTGCACGACGCGTCGACCTCATGGCCCAGATAGTCACCGTCGAGCAACAACAGCGCGGCCGCGAACTCCTCGGCCGGCGTGTCATAGATCAGTCCGAACCCTTCGCGGTGCACGTGCGGGCGCAGTTGCGCCTCGTCGCTGGGCGTGAAGTCCAGCACCCGCAGCAACTCCGGCACGTCGACGTGCTTGGGGGTAAGACCGCCGCGCAATACGTTGTCGGAATTGGCCATCACCTCCACGGCGAACCCACGCAGATAGGTGTGCAGGTTGCCGGCCGGCACGAAGATCGCCTCGCCGGGGGCGAGCGTGATGCGGTTGAGCAACAACGCCGCCAGCACGCCGGCGTCGCCGGGATAGCGCTCGCCGAGCTCGAGCACCGTCTTGGCCTCGGCCGCGAACTCCGTTGCCCCGGAGCTGACGTATTCGATCGCCCCGTCCAGCACGGCGGGCACCAGCGCGTCGATGTCGGGCTGGGGCGCGGTGATCCAGGTGGTGAACAGCGCGCGCAGGCAGTCCGCGTCGGAGTGGTCGGTCAGCAACTCGATGTAGGGATCGAGCTCGCAGACAGCCAGCGCCCGCAGCAGCTCCCTGGTGCGGGAGGCCTGCCGGAACCCGGCCAGCGTCTCGAACGACTGCAGCGCCACCACCAATTCCGGCTTGTGCGACGTGTCGCGGTAGTTGCGGACCGACGAGTTCACCGGGATGCCCAGCTCCTCCTCGCGCCGGTAGCCCTCGACCGCCTGCTCGGCGCTCGGATGGGCCTGCAGCGACAGCGGCTCATCGGCCGCGAGCACCTTGACCAAAAACGGCAGCACGTCGCCGAAGCGGGCCCGCGAGCCACGGCCCAGCTGGCCCTCCGGGTCGGCGACCAGCGCGTCGAGCAAGGAAACCTCGCCGTGCTCGGTCTCCAGGCAGGCCGGGTCGGCGGGGTGCGCCCCGAACCAGAGTTCGGCCTCCGGATGCGCCGCCGGCACCTCACGGCCGGTGAACTCGGCGATGGCGGTACGCGATCCCCATGCGTACGTCCGTAAGGCCCCGCGCAGCAGTTGCACTATCGTATCTATCCCCGCGTCAATCGCATGTAAACGGCGGCCATCTCCAGCCGAACGGCCAGTACCGCCAGTTGCTGCCAGTCGCTGCCGGCCCCGCCCGGCGGGCGGGACCCGACGGGCGCGTCGCCGGGCTCGGCCGCGGCGCCGGAGGCATTCGGCAACCCGGGCACGTCCTCGGCGCCGACCAGTTGGATATCGCCGAGGCCGGCGACCCGGGCGGCCACCACGGTCCGCTCGGCGGCCAGCGTGAGCGCCAGCACCCGCAGCCGCCCGGGCCGTGGCCCGTCGATCTGCTCGTCGTGGAAAAGGGCGTCGACCGACGAAGCGGCACCGCCGGGGCCGTCCGGGCAGCGCAGCGCGACGACCGCGTCCGCCAGCCGGGCGACGCCGACCACCTCGTGCGCCACGCGCAGCAGCACCGAACTGCCGTGCCGGGCCAGCGCCACCGTCGCGGCACAGTCGCCGGCCAGCGCCACCCGGCGGCCTTCGATGCGCGCCGCGATCGTCTTGGCCGGATTGGTGAACAGCTCGCGGGCGGCGCTGTTGCGCAGCGCCTCGGCGTCCAGCTCGTCGGCGAGCGATCCCAGATCGATGTCCGGCCTGGGGTCGACCGCCTGCAGGGCGGCCAGCCCGGCGGCCAGGTAGCGGCAGATGCCGAACTCGTCGGGAACCCACAGCCGCGGCGCCAGCACCGAGACGCGGCCGGCGGTGGAGTCGCGCAGCGGGCCCTCATAGGGTGCCACCACGACGACCCGCGCGCCGCGCCGCGCGCCGGTGGCGGCGGCGGTGACCAGCGTCGGATCTCCCGGGTCGTCGCCGGCCACGATCAGCACGTCGAGCGGTCCGACCCACGGGGGCACCTCCCCGACGACCGAGATGGGCTCGGACGCCGCGCCGCCCAGTGTCGCGGCCAGGATGGCCCCGGCGGCCTCGGCGGTGCCGCGGCCGGCCACCCAGACGAAGCTGCGTGGACGGTCCGCGACGCGCAGCGAGTCCAGCGCGCCTTCCTGCCCGGCGGCGGCGATGGCACGCACCTGGGCGCCGGCCGACGACGCGGCCCGCAGCAGCCCGTCCCGGTCGGCGGCGAGCAGACCGTCGGCGTCCTCGAGGTCGATCGCCCGAATGCCGTTCACGGTGCCGGGACCCCGGGCGCCGCGTGGGCGGTGATCGCGCCGCTGACCTGCGCCACCACCGCGTCGACGTCCTCGGCGGTGCGACCCTCCACGTTGAGCCGCAGCAGCGGCTCGGTGTTGGAGCTGCGCAGGTTGAACCAGCTGCCCCCGCCCAGGTCGACCGTGACGCCGTCCAGGTGGTCGATGGAACGGACGCGGCTGCCGAACGACTTCAGCACGGCATCCACGCAACAGGACGCGTCCGCGACTTTGAAGTTGATCTCACCCGAGGATTCGTAGCGCCGGTGGTCGGCGGTCAACTCCGACAGCGGCCGGTCCTGCTCACCGAGGGCGGCCAGCACGTACAGCG
>JAQTVU010000358.1 GCA_028706695.1 Mycobacterium sp. | reverse complement strand
CACCCCACAGCGGCGCCGCGCTGCGCCAGCGCCGGGGCACCGCCGCGTCGAAAAACCCGACACCCCAACCGTCGGCGTTCATCAGCCCGTGCTTTTGCCGGCGCGGGGCATAAGACTGCACGAGCAGCCCGTGCGGCGGATCGAGCACCAGGGAGGACACCGGGACGCCGGCCCCCAGCCAACCGAGGTGCCGGCACATCAGGCAGGCTCCTCGACGTCCCAGGCCAGCCGGACACCGGAGAAGATCTGACGGCGGTACGGGTGATCCCAGTTGCGGAAGCTGGGCCGCAGAATGCCGGGCTCCACAGCCCACGAACCGCCCCGCAGCACCCGGTAGTCGCCGTCGAAGAACGGCTGCGAGTAGCGCGCGTAGATCATCGGGACGAAGCCGGGCCAGGGACGCAGCGGCGAGGTGGTCCACTCCCAGACGTCGCCCAGCATCTGCTCGGCCCCGTATGCCGACGCGCCCGCCGGGTAGGCGCCCACGGGCGCCGGACGCAGCGCGGTGCCGCCCAGGTTGGCCAGGGCCGCCGACGGCGGCTGCTCGCCCCACGGGTAGCGGCGCCGGCTGCCGGTCGCGGGATCCCATGCGCAGGCCTTCTCCCACTCGGCCTCGGTGGGCAGCCGCGCCCCGGCCCAGGCCGCGTAGGCCTCGGCCTCGAAGTAAGTGACGTGTTGTGCCGGCTCGTCGGCGGGGAGTTCCTCGGGGCGCCCGAACCGGGTGCGCATAGCACCGTCGGAACTCCAGAACTGCGGCGCGGTCAACCCGGCGGCCAAACGGTGTTCCCAGCCGCGCTCCGACCACCACCGCGGGTCATGGTAGCCGCCGTCGTCGACGAACTGTCGCCATTCGCCGTTGGCGACCGGGACCCTGCCGATCCGAAAGGCCGGCAGGTCGACCACGTGGGCGGGGCGCTCGTTGTCCAGCGCGTAGGGCTCGGTGTCGGCGTCCACGCCCAGCACGAACGGCCCGCCCGGTACCAGCACCGAGGTGCCGGCCACGCCGGGCCGCCCCTGCGGCAGGGCGCCGGGGTCAGGCAGCAGCGGCGCGCCGGTGCGCAGGTTCAGCGCCTGCAGCATGGTTTCGCCGTGCTGGTTTTCGTGACTGACCACCATCCCGTACACGAAGCTGTCGCCGTCTTGCGGCAAGGCGTCCAAGGCGTCCAGTGCCGCCGACCGCACGGTCTGGCCGTAGGACCGCGCCCGCTCCGGCGACAGCAGTGGCAGGTGGGCGCGGCTGGCGCGGGGGTGTCGGAAGGCGTCGTAGAGGCGGTCGAGGGCCGGCGGCAGCATCCCGGGCCGACGGGTGTCGCCACCGCGCAGCAGCCACAACTCCTCTTGCTGGGCGATGTGCGCCAGGTCCCACACCAGCGGGCTCATCAGCGGGTCGTACTGCCGGCACAGTTCGGCGTCGTCGAAGTCGACGAGGCGCAGGGTGCGCGCCCGCGCCCGCGCCATATCGTCGGCGAGCCGCTGCCGAGAAGTCACCGGTCCCCTTGTGCCAGCCGCGCGACCGCGGGTGCGACGCCGTGCCCGATCACCTGGTCGCAGAAATCGTCCGCGGGGCAGCGGCCTCGCTCGACGCTTGCCAGCAGCCGCTGCATCGACTCGCCGAGAGCCGCCGGCGCCCGCTCGGCGGCCACCGCGACGCAGCGGTTGGCCGCGGTGTAGAGCCGGTGATCCCGCAGCCCGACCCGCGCCGCGGTGTCCCAGGCGGTAGCCACCGGTTCGACGGCCTCGGCCGCCATCTCGGCGGCGGCCGGGTCGTCGAGCAGCACCGCCAGCGTGAAGACCACCGCGGGCCACCATGCGTCCGGAACGCTGTCGAGATAGCGGATCTCCAGCCACCGACGAGGGCGTACCGGCGGGAACAGCGTGGTCAGGTGGTAACGCAGGTCGGCGACCGTGGGGCGGCGGGCACCGAGCAGCACCCGGCCGTCCACCCAGTCGGTGAAGGGCACATAATGCGTGACCGCGACGGCCTCCGGGTCGTGCACCAGCATCACGGGCGCCTTCAGCGCGTAGCGCGCCCAGTCGGTGCCCGGGTCGTCGCCGCCGGCGCCCAGGACGGGTCCGCAGCGCGCCGAGTCCATCTGGCCCCAGATGCGCTGGCGGGTGGACAGCCAGCCAGACCACTCGCCGGCCAGCATGGGGGAGTTGGCCGCGATCGCGATCATCGTCGGGCCCAGGGCGTGCGCGAGCCGGACCCGCCGGGCCCATCCGGCCTGCGGACCGGCGTCGAGGTTGACCTGGACCGAGGCCGTCGACGTCATCATCACCGCGCCGGCGGCCCCGGAGTCGCTCGCGGTGAAGAACTCTTCCATCGCCCGGTAACGGGCCCCGGGATTGATCCGCTCGGGTGGCCGCAGCGGGTCGGCGCCCAGAAACACCAGGCCCAGCCCGGCGGCGGCGAAGGCCGACCGCAGCACGGCCTGGTCCCGTTGCATCGCGACGATGGCCGCCGCGGCGCCGTCGGCGGGCGGGCCGGACAATTCGACGGCACCGCCGGGTTCGACGCTGACCGCACTGTCGGCCGGCAGGGCCGGCATCGACTCGATGACCTCGGCGATCTCCTGCCAGCTGGGCCGACGGTACGGGTCGGCGGGGTCGTGGCAGTGCGCTTCCATCTCGAGGCCGACGCGCCCCAGCGGCCCGTCGACCAGACAGCCGTCGGCGATGTAGTGGGCGGCGGCCGAGGAATCGGCCATCTCGGCGTCCAGCGGGCCGGCGGTGCCCGGCTGCGCGGCCGCGGCGGTGGTGCCGGCGAACGTCATGTCAGGATCCCTCCCGGCCGGGGCATGGCCCAGCATGCCCTTGCCGGCCGCTTGCTTGCACAGCCACCGGAACGACAACCGCCCCCATTCATCTTCCAGACCGCCGTGACACGCTCCCGCTCCCGCGTTCTGCTGTACGGGTTAGACGAATACCCAACTTTTCGCCATTACTGCCCCAGCGCGTTCTGCATTGCCCCGGCCAGCACGTTGACGGCCGGACCGGCGTTGCCAGACTGGCAGACCTTGGCCTGCAGCAACACATTTTCACGCAGCCTGGTTTGATCGAAGCAGCGGCGATCGGTGTCCGCCTCCTGCTTGGTCCAGTCCGCCTCGGTGGCGGTCGCCGGCCCGCCGGAAAACGACCAGATCTGCGTGGACCCGTTATCCAGATGCATCGCCGCGGTCTGTCCCGAGCAGCCGACGGTGCGGTCCACCACCCGGTGGAAGGCCCGCGTGGCGGCGTCGGCGGAGGCAAACACCCCGACGGCCTGCTTGGCGTAATGGGCCTGGTCGGTCGCCGACGTTTGCGTGATGGCCCCGTTGAACGATGCCAGGTCCGGGTCGTTGTACACCTCGGGCAGACCGATGTCGGCCCAGTTGTTGCAAACCGGCAGATCCACCGAATAGGCCTGGAACGGCTCGGTGAACACCGACTCCCATCCCATCTGCGCACCAACGACGTTGCCCACCGAACCCCTGCCGAGGACCGCGTAGCTCACCACGCCCGGCTCGGAGGGGTGCGCGCCAGCCCCGGGAACTCCGGCCGCGGCCGCGCCGGCCAGGCCGACGGTCATCGCGACCGCGACAACCCGCATGGTCATGCAGCGATCATGCCAGTGCCTCCGCGCCCCGGTTCAGCCCGCTCAGTCCGGCTGGGCCCGCACCCCCGTGGACCTTCTTGACCGACTTCTTGGGCGCAAGCCTCGCCATTTATGGCGGGGTGAGCCCATCCGGTGTGTCGGCGGGCGCAGCCCGGCGGTCAGAGTGGTCGGGCTTGGCCGTCGATGTATTGCTTGATGATCGACAGCGGGGCGCCTCCGCAGGAGACGGCGAAGTAGGACGGCGACCATAGGTGGCCGCGCATGCGGGCGCGAACGCACGCGCCGGTGAATTCGCGTCGCACCGCGTAGGCGGTGCGGCCCTTGAGGCGCTGGGCGAGAACGGAAATCGCCAGCGTGGGCGGGTAGGCGACCAGCA
>JAQTVU010000357.1 GCA_028706695.1 Mycobacterium sp. | reverse complement strand
GTGGGCCGGGGCGGATTCGAGCCGACGGCCGGGCCGGAGGGCGGTTGAGATGACCGGCGTCCCTTTGATGTTGCGGTCCGCGCAGGTTCGGCGGCGATTCACCGTGACCGGTGTCGTCCAGGGGGTGGGCTTTCGTCCGTTCGTCCACCGCCTCGCCGGCGAGCTTGGTCTGACCGGCTTCGTCGGCAACGACTCGGGCGCGGTCTTCGTCGAGGTGCAGGGCGACCGAGCCCGGCTGCAGGAATTCGGCCGCCGGCTGCGCGGCGAGGCCCCGCCGCCGGCGCGGATCGGCGCCGTCGCGATCACCGAGGTGCCCTCCGCCCCCGGCGACGCGGGCGGGTTCCGGATCGTGGCGAGCCGGACGGTCGCCGGCGCCGGCACCCCCATCCCGCCCGACATCGCGGTCTGCGACGCGTGCCTCGCCGAGCTGTTCGACCCCGACGATCGCCGGTATCGGCACCCGTTCATCACCTGCACCGACTGCGGGCCGCGGTTCACCATCATCCGCGCGTTGCCGTACGACCGCCCGGCCACCACCATGTCGGCCTTCGCCATGTGTGCGCGCTGCGCCGCCGAATACCACGATCCGGTGAATCGCCGGTTCCACGCACAGCCCATCGCCTGCCCGGCTTGCGGCCCGACGCTGAGGTTTTCCGCGCAGGCGGGCCAGATCGCCGGAGCGGACGCGGCGCTGGCCGCGGCCCAGCGCGCGCTGGCCGCGGGCGCGGTGGTGGCCATCAAGGGCATCGGCGGTTACCACCTGGCCTGTGTCGCCGACGACGAGGCGGTGGTCGGCGCGCTGCGCACCCGAAAGGCGCGGGGCGCCAAGCCGTTCGCCATGCTGGTCCGCGACCTCGACGTTGCGCGCCGCTATGCCGGCATCGACGGCGCCGAGGCTGCGGTGCTGTCCGGTCCCGCCCGGCCGATCGTGTTGCTGCGGCGGCGCCCGGACGCGCCGGTGGCCGACGCCGTGGCCCCCGCCAGCCCGCTGCTCGGGCTGATGCTGCCCTACTCCCCCGTCCATCACCTGCTGCTGGCGCCGGTGCCCGGGGCCGGCGAGCCGGTGCCCGACGCGCTGGTGCTGACCAGCGCAAACCGTTCCGATGAGCCCATCTGTTTCACTGACGAGGATGCCGCGCAACGGCTCCCGGGCCTATGCGACGCGATCCTCGACCACGACCGGCCCATCCACGTTCCGTGCGACGACTCGGTGGTGCGCGTGGTCGGTGAGCAGGACGGGGCGCGGGAGCTGCCGATCCGGCGGTCCCGCGGGTATGCGCCGCTGCCGGTGGACCTCGGCCGGCAGGCCCCGGCCGTCCTGGCCGTGGGCGGCGAACTGAAGAACACGTTCTGCCTCACCGAGGGCTCACGGGCCTACCTGTCCGGACACGTCGGCGACATGGCGACCTGGGAGACGCAGCGCGCCTTCGAGCGCGCGGTGGGCCAGCTCAGCGAGATACGAAGCGCCCCGGTACGACTGGCCGCCGATCTGCATCCGGGGTATCGCACCCGGAGCTGGGCGGAGCGCCGGGCCGGCGAGCGGCCCCTGGACCTGGTCCAGCACCATCACGCCCACGTGGTGTCGCTGCTGGCGGAGCACGGACGCCTCGGGGAGCCCGTCATCGGCGTCGCCTTCGACGGCACCGGTTATGGATGCGACGGGACGATCTGGGGCGGCGAGATTCTGCGGCTGGGTCATGACAGCCACCGCTTCGTGCGGGCCGGGCACCTGTTGCCGGTGCCGCTGCCGGGCGGCGACGCCGCGGTGCGCAACCCGTGGCGGACGGCGTTGTCCCAGCTGTGGGCCGCCGACATCGACTGGACCCCCGACCTGGCGCCGGTCGCCGCGGCCGGTGACGCCGAATTGCGGGCCACCCGTTGGCAATTGGAGACCGGGACCGGATGCGTGCCCTGTTCGAGCATGGGGCGGCTGTTCGACGCGGTCGCCTCGCTGCTCGGTGTGCGGCACCGCATCGACTACGAGGGCCAGGCCGCCATCGAGCTCGAGGCGCTCGCCGGTTCGGCCGGCGACACGCCCGGACCGTCGCTGACTCTCGCGGTGGGTGCCGACGGCGTGATCGATCCCGCCACCATGGTGCAAACGCTGGTGTCGGGGCTGTACGCCGGCACACCGCGCGCGCTGCTGGCCGCCGCGTTCCACCGGGCGGTCGCCGACGCGGTCACCCGCGTGGTCGGTCACGTCGCCGGCCCGATCCGGCTGGTGGGGCTCACCGGCGGGGTGTTCCAGAACGTGTTGTTGCTGCGCGCCTGCCAGACCCGATTGCGGCGGGCAGGTTTCGAGGTGCTGACCCACCACGCCGTCCCGCCGAACGACGGCGGGCTGGCGCTGGGCCAGGCCGCGGTCTCGATGCTGATGGCGTCGGCTGCGGGCTCGAAGGAGGCTTGCTGATGACCATCGCCGCCATCGACCGCGGGCTCGGCGCCGAGCTGGCCGAGGACCTGGCCGCCGCCGCCTTCACACTGGCGAAGCGGTTCGCCGCGGGCGCCACCATGTGGTCCATCGCGCCGGGATGGGAACCGCATGCGCTGCACATCGCGGTGGAGTTCGTGCACCCGGTGATCATGGGCAAACGGGCGTTGCCGGCGGTCGCACTCACCGGCGCCGACCTAGTGGACCTGGTGCGGGTTTCGGTGCGCGCCGGCGACATTGTGGCCGCGGTGTCCGGATCGGACGACGCGGAAGTCCGCTCGGTGCTGCGCCGCGGCCCCGCCTGGGGGGCGACGAGCGTCTGGATCGGCAGCGGGCAACGGCCCCCTGCCGGCAGGGCCGATCACGTGCTGTGGCTGGACGACCCCGATCCGCGCGTGCCGGCGACCGGCGGGTTCGTCCTGCTCTATCACCTGTTGTGGGAGCTCACCCAGGTGTGTTTGGAACACTCCGGCCTGCTCAAGCCGGAGCCCGCCGCCGATGCCTGCCTGACCTGCGGCGACGAGGGCCGGCTGGGCGAGGTGGTGAGCGCCACCGCCGAGGGGCGGGCCACCGTGCGCACGGCGCGGGGCACCGAGACGGTCGCCACGACGCTCGTCGACCCGGTCGGCGCCGGGGATCTCGTTGTGGTGCATGCCGGTACCATGATCGCCAAACTCGGCGACGAGGAGTTCTAGTGAGCGCCGATGAGCCGACCGGCTTCCTGTACCCGTTCCTCGACGCCCAGGACGACACCCAGGACGACGCCCAGGACGATGACCCCGAGTCGTTGCGCGCCGAGCTGGTCGCGTCGGCGCAGGCGAAGGTGGCCGAAAGCCTGACGCTGCGCCGGGTGACGCTGGAAGCCAACGCCGGCCTGCTCGACCGGGCGGGCACCGAGATGGCCCGCCGCTTCGCGGCGGGCGGGCGGCTGTTCACCTTCGGAAACGGCGGCAGCTGCACCGATTCGGCCACGCTGGCGCGCTTGTTCGCCCGGCCGCCGACCGGCAGGCCCCTACCCGCGTGGTCACTGACCGCCGACCCGGCGATCTTGACCGCGCTGGGCAACGACGTCGGGTTCGAGCTGGTGTTCGCCCGCCAGCTGATCGCCCGCGCCCGGGCCGGCGACATCGCGCTCGCCATGTCCACCAGCGGCGGTTCCCCCAACCTGCTGACCGCGCTGGCCGAGGCACGCCGGCGCGGCCTGTACACCATCGGCTTCGCCGGCTACGACGGCGGCGCATTCGTGGACAATCCGAATGTGGATCTGTGCTTCGTCGTTCGTTCGCAAAGCGTGCACCGGATCCAGGAATCGCAGGCGCTGCTCGGTTACCGGCTGTGGCTGGCGACCCACGAACGGGCCGAGCAAGGCGTGGGGGCCGCATGAAAAACTCGCCGGAAGAATATCTTTCGTCGGGGCCGCGGTTCGCCGAGGGTGAGGTCATCGAGCGGATCGAGTTCATTGTTATCTGTTGGGCAGGATAAAAAGGCGGCAAAGGAATGTAGCCAAAAATAACTGGGCTAAGTTGATCGTAGCTCCCCAAACT
>JAQTVU010000356.1 GCA_028706695.1 Mycobacterium sp. | reverse complement strand
GCCGTGCAACACCATCCGCACCTCACCGGTCACATGTTCCTGGCTCTTGGTGACGAACGTCTCCAGCGCGGCTTTCAGCGGCGAGTACCACAGCCCGTCATAGACCAGCTCGGCCCACCGCTGGTCGGTCTGACGCTTGAACCGGCCCAGCTCCCGCTCGAGCGTGACGTGCTCGAGTTCGGTGTGCGCGGTGATGAGCACCATGGCCCCCGGCGCCTCGTAGATCTCGCGGCTCTTGATGCCCACCAGCCGGTCCTCGACGACGTCGAGGCGCCCGACCCCCTGCGCGCCGGCGCGCTCGTTGAGCTCCACGATGGCCTGCAGCATCGACACCGGCTTGCCGTCGATCGACACCGGCACGCCGCGCTCGAACCCGACGATCACCTCGTCGGGCGCGCTCCAGTTCAGCGTCGGGTCTTCGGTGTAGGCATAGATGTCCTTGGTGGGGGCATTCCACAGGTGTTCCAGGAACCCGGTTTCCACCGCACGGCCCCACACGTTCTGGTCGATCGAGAACGGCGAGCGCCGGGTGACGTTGATCGGGATGGCGTTCTCCTCGGCGAACGCGATCGCCTTCTCCCGCGTCCAGGCGTAGTCGCGGACCGGGGCCAGCACCTCCAAATCCGGTGCCAGCGAAGCGAATCCAACCTCGAAGCGGACCTGGTCATTGCCCTTGCCGGTGCAGCCGTGCGCGACGATCCCGCCGCCGTGCTCCCGGGCGGCCGCGACCAGGTGCTTGACAATCAGCGGCCGGCTGATCGCCGACACCAGCGGGTAGCGGTCCATGTAGAGCGCGTTGTTCTGCACGGTGGGCAGGCAGTAGCCCTCGGCGAACTCGTCGCGGGCGTCGACGATGACTGCCTCGACGGCGCCGCAGTCCAGCGCCCGCCGACGGATCACCTCCATGTCTTCGCCGCCCTGACCGACGTCGATCGCCACCGCCACGACCTCGCGGCCGGTCTCCTTGCCGATCCATGTGATCGCCACCGACGTGTCCAGGCCGCCGGAATACGCCAGGATGACGCGTTCTGACATGAACCAACTCCTTTGGGTTGAAACGCTTACGTGAGCTTTTCCAGTGCGCTGGCCAGCTCCGCGCCGGTCATCGGCTCACGGGCCGCCACGAAAACGGTGTCATCGCCGGCGATGGTGCCGACGACGTACGGTAGCGCCGCGCGGTCGATCGCGCTGGCCAAATAGTCAGCTGCGCCGGGTGGAGTTCGCAGCACCGCCAGGTTCGCGCTGGCATCGGCCGACACCAGCAGATCGCTCAGCAGCCGCGACAGCCGCCCGGTACCGCCGGACACCCCGCGCAGCGGGCTGCCGTCCTCGGGCACGACGTAGACGCCGACGCCGCCGTCGGCGCCGCGCAACTTGACCGCACCGAGTTCCTCCAGGTCCCGCGACAACGTGGCCTGGGTGACGTCGATGCCCTCGTCGGCCAGCCGCGCGGCCAGTTCGCTCTGGCTGCGCACCGACGTCGAGGACAGGATCGCCACGATGCGCGCCTGCCGCCCCGCCCGGGTGGTCTCGGGCGCGGCCTTGGGATTGCTGCGGGTCATCGGGAGCGCTCCAGCAGCCACACCAGCAGCGCCTTCTGGGCGTGCAGCCGGTTCTCGGCCTCGTCCCAGACCGCGCTGACCGGCCCGTCCATCACCTCGTCGGTGATCTCATCCCCCCGGTGGGCCGGAAGGCAATGCAGCACAATGGCTTCCGGGTCCGCCAGGCTCAGCAGTCGCTCGTTGAGCCGAAACGACAGGAACGGCTCGACCCGGTCCAGCCCGTCGGCCTCCTGACCCATCGACGTCCAGGTGTCGGTCACCAGCACGTCGGCGCCGGCCGCGGCCGCGTCGGGGTCGGCGGTGATGGTCACCGAGGCGCCGGTGAGCCGCGCGCGGTCCGCGGCCGCGGCGACGAGCAAGGGGTCGGGGAGGAATGCTTCGGGGGCGGCGACGGTGACGTGTATGCCGGCGGTCACCCCGCCGAGCATCAGGGAGTGAGCCATGTTGTTGGCGCCGTCGCCGAAGTAGGTCAGCCGCAACCCCCGCAGCGAGCCCTTGCGCTCGGCGATCGTCTGCAGGTCGGCCAGCACCTGGCAGGGATGGAACGAGTCGGACAGCGCATTGACCACCGGGACCGTGGCGGCCGCGGCCATGGCCTCCAGCCGGCCCTGGCCGAAGGTCCGCCAGACGATGGCCTCGACGTAGCGGGACAAAACCTTCGCGGTGTCCTCCAACGTTTCGTCCCGGCCCAGCTGGGTGCGCTGGCCGTCGACGACGACCGCGTGACCGCCGAGCTGGGAGATGCCGAGCTCGAAGGAGAACCGTGTGCGGGTGGAGTTCTTGTCGAAGATGACCGCGACCCCGCGGGGGCCCTCCAGCGGCCGGCAGCCGAACGGGTCCTTCTTGAGTTTGGCGGCCAGTGCCAGGATCTCGGCCTGGTCTTGGGTTGACAAGTCGTCGTCGCGCAGAAAATGTCTAGCCATCCGGTATCCCTGCGGTGTCGAGGATGTCCGGCAAAGCGGCGATGAAGCCGTCGATCTGAGCTTCGGTGACGATCAACGGCGGCGCCAGGCGCAGCACGTCCGGTGCCGGGGCATTGATCAGGAACCCGGCGTTGCGCGCGGCCGCTTCGGCGTCCTTGGCCCGCGGCTCTCTCAGCACGATGCCCCATAGCAATCCGCGCCCGCGCACGTGGTCGATCAGCGGGTGGGCGAGCTCCTCGATGCCCTGGCGGATCGACTTGCCCAGCGTCTCGGCGTGCCGGACCAGGTCGTCGGCCGCCAGTGTCCGCAGCACCGCCAACGCCGCCGCCGCGCAGACCGGGTTGCCGCCGAAGGTGCTGCCGTGCAGCCCCGGGGTCAGCAGGTCGGCGGCCGGCCCGACGGCCAGGCACGCCCCGATGGGCAGTCCGCCGCCGAGCCCCTTGGCCAGCGTCACCACGTCGGGCAGGATGCCGGCGTGCTGGTGGGCGAAAAAGGCTCCGGTGCGGCCCATTCCGGTTTGCACCTCGTCGATCGCCAGCAGGGCCCCGTGCCGCGCCGTGATGTCCCGCGCGGCGGCCAGGTAGCCCTCGGGCGGGACGACGACGCCGCTCTCCCCCATGATCGGTTCCAAGAACACCGCCGCAGTGTCGTCGTCCACCGCGGCGGCCAGCCCGTCGGCGTCCCCGTACGGGACATGCGTGACGTCACCGGGCAGCGGGGCGAACGGCGCCTGCTTGCTCGGCTGGCCGGTCAGGGCCAGCGAACCCATCGTCCGTCCGTGGAAAGCGCCTTGGGCGGCAACCAGTTTGGTGCGGCCGGTGAGCCGCGACAGCTTGAACGCCAACTCGTTGGCCTCGGCCCCGGAATTACCGAAGCACACCCGCGCCCGCGTCCCCGTTTCGCCGGAGGCGCCCAGCAGCGCGACCAGTTCCTCGGCCAGCGCGACGCCGGGCTCGGTGGCGTAGAAGTTGGAGGTGTGGCCCAGGGTTGCCATCTGGTGCGTGACGGCTTCGATGACCGCCGGATGCCGATGGCCCAGGACGTTGACCGCGATGCCACCCAGCAGGTCGAGGTAGCTGTTGCCGTCCACGTCGGTGACCACGGCGCCCGCACCGCTGGCCAGGGCCAGGGCCGGGGTGCCGTAGTTGTTCATCATCACGGCTTCCCAGCGCTGAAGCAGTTTCTCGGTGTCGGTCACGCGCCGACCACCTTGGTGCCGGCGCCCGCATCGGTGAAAAGCTCCACCAGCACACAGTGTTTGACCCGCCCGTCGATGATGTGGGCGCTGGGTACCCCGCCGGTGACGGCCCGCAGGCACGCCTCCACCTTGGGGATCATGCCGTCCGCCAGCGTCGGTAGCAGTTGCGCCAATGTGCCGGTATCAATCTGGTTGATAAGTGAATCACGGTCCGGCCAGTTGCTGTACAGGCCTTCGACATCGGTGAGCATCAACAGCCTTTCGGCCCGCAAGGCCTCGGCCAGCGCGGCGGCGGCGGT